>JAVVRS010000104.1:0-5692 GCA_036654595.1 Oscillospiraceae bacterium
CTGCTGCACAAACAATATCATTGCCTGCATTAGCATAACCTGCATGACCGCTCAGCTTAAAACCACATAATTTGCGGCTTTTTGCTGCAAAATCAGCAATAATCATAGGAATTATCCGTTAATAGCGGTAATTTCAACCTTAGTATATGGTTGTCTATGACCCATTTTGCGTTTGGAATCTTTTTTAGCTCTATAGGTGAAAACGGTAATTTTTTTGCCTTTGCCACTTTTGATGACTTTAGCAGAAACTTTTGCGCCCTCCACTACAGGTGTTCCAACAACCATTCCATCTTCTTTACCGAGTGCGATTACAGGAAATTCTACTGTTTCATCTGCTTCTGTTTCCAGTTTTTCAATGAAAAGTACATCACCTTGTTGAACACGGTATTGTTTTCCGCCTGTTACAATAATTGCGTACATAAAATATTAAGCCTCTTTCTGTTATTCTCGCTATCCTTGGGCGGCGTTTATACGCACTTAGAGCCTAAGATAAGCGGCATGAATTATTCTACCATATATGTACCACTGTGTCAAGTTAATTCTTGGGACAAGACTATACTTTATCTCTCTTATTTTTTATAGCTTTTACTGAATAAACTTTTATTATATTGTTTGGCTGCATCTATAGTGTTTTTCATAAGCATTTGTATTGTCATCGGACCTACTCCGCCGGGTACCGGAGTTATAAATCCTGCTACATCTTTTACATTTGCAAAATCTACATCACCGCAAAGCTTACCATTTTCATCATGATTCATGCCTACATCAATAACTATTGCACCCGGCTTTACCATATCTTTAGTAACAATATTTCTTACTCCCACTGCCGAAATCAAGATATCTGCCCTGTGACAAATTTTTGCAAGGTTTTTAGTCTGTGAATGACACAATGTAACGGTTGCATTTTGATGTAACATTAATATTGCCGTAGGTTTACCTACAATATCACTTCTTCCTATTACAACACAATCTTTACCTGCAATCTCACTCCCTGTTGACTGAATAAGACGTATTATTCCCGCAGGTGTACACGGTAAAATATCAGCATGACCTGTCATAACTTTACCTACATTGGTTGGGTGAAAACAGTCTACATCTTTTTCCGGTGCAATTGCATTGATAACAAGCTTTTCATCAATATGCTTTGGTAATGGAAGTTGAACCAATATTCCATGTATGATTTTTTTATTGTTCAATTCTTCTATTAAATCAAGTAGCTGTTCTTCCGTTGTATCTTCCGGTAAATTATGTTGCTCTGCATACATTCCCAGTTCTACACATGCTTTCCCTTTATTGCGGACATATACCTGTGAGGCAGGGTCCCCACCTACCAAAATTACCGCTAGTCCGGGGGTTATTCCTTGTTTAACCAGTTTCTCAACATCTGCTTTGCTTTGCTCCTTAACTTGGCTTGCAATAAGCCTTCCATCAATTATCCCCATATGCTTTATTTCTCCCTTGTACTTTGTTATATAAAACTATGTGTAACGCTCTCAGTTCCGTTTTACTGTATCTTTAGGTTTTGAAGCTTGTTTGCTTTGTTTATCTTCTGCTTTGCTTACAGTCTTGTCTTTTTTGTAAAGTTCACCGCTTATTGCAAGCTTTGATTCTGGTGTATTGACATAAAGTTCAGGTACTAAGTGAGGATTTTTGCGTTTTCTTAATCTTAAAGAAACCCACAATGTAATTGCGGTAACAAAACACAGCCATGCTAAAAGCTGTGAAACTCTGAGGCTTGTACCCGGAATTAACAAGCTGTCTGTTCTTAAACCTTCAATCCAGCTTCTGCCAAGGCCATACCACATTACATAAAGTAATGTAATTTCACCGTCAAATTTACGATGCTTGGTATAAAAGGCAATTGCAATAAACCCTATTAAACACCACATTGATTCATAAAAGAAAGTTGGGTGAACAGTAATCTGCTGCCATTGACTTGGGTCTGAAAAATTTACATTTACACCGATTGCTTCAAGCTGTGCAACTATATCTACCCCTTGTGCTTTAAGTGAAGAAAGATTGTTGCCAAGATATGACATTACTTCGGTAGATGCCATGCCCCATGGTTTAGATGTAATACTGCCAAAGGCTTCTACATTAACAAAATTACCCCAACGTCCTATTGCTTGTCCTATAAGTAAACCGCTTGCCGCTAAGTCAGCCATTGGCAAAACCTTAACTTTACGCACTCTTGCAGCAATATACCCAAATACAAATGCTCCGATTATTCCTCCGTAAATGGCAAGTCCACCGCTTCGAGTGTCCATTATCTGCCCTAAATTTTGTGAATAATAATCCCACTGAAATGCTACATAATATAATCTTGCACAAACTATTCCGCCAATTGTACCTACAATAACAACATCAATCATACGGTCAATATTGATACCTACATCACTTGCTCTCTTGAACGCATATAATAACGCCAATAAAAAGCCACACGCAATAATAACTCCGTACCAATAAACATCAAGTCCAAAAATTGTTAACGCTGTACGGTCCATTTCTATTACTTTGTCCCAAAGTCCGGGAAAAGCTATCTTTTCTAAATCCATATTATTCCGCCTTTCCGTTTAGTCTTTAGGTGCACTTATTATCGAGATGGCACTTTTGTCATTGTCTAAACTCATAAGTCTTTGTGTAAGCTGTTCATGCGTTACATTGGCTGCTGTTTCCAATACTTCATACATATCCATTCCAAAAAAATGTCCCTGTGTCATAAGCTCTGCTATGGAATCCGGACGACAATACATTGAAATACTTCTGCCATACATTGCTTTTTTTGCACGGTCAAAATCTTGAACTGCTATACCATTGTTTTGTAATCTTGTAATTTCATTTTGTAATCTTGTGTAAATTTGTTTGGGGTCTTTTGATTCTCCCGAAAAAATTGTACAGTAATAGTCACGGCCTGTCATAACTTCACCTACAAAACCATTGTTAATTAATCCATCATTATAAAGTTCTTCATAAAGCGGTGAGGTTTCACCTATAAGAACTTCCAACAAAACGCCATCTGTTATTGAGTTGCTCAGATTTGTAACTCCGTCTATAGATTTACCTTTATAGCCAATTTGAAACAATGGTACAGCTACAGGAAGATACCCTTCTATAAGTTTTTGTTTTACCGTTTCAGGTTCTGTCGGTGCAATACTTGTAATTTCAATCGGTTCTGCTGTTTGCAGTACTTTATCAGCTACTGCTAAAGCAACATCAACATCAAAGTCACCTGCAATTGTAAGAACCATATTATGCAGATTATAAAATGTATTATAACAACGATAAAGCAGCTCTGCATCAATTTGTGCTATAGACTCTACTGTACCCGCAATATCAATTCTTACAGGGTGATTATGGTATATCGCACACAATAGATTGAAATATACTCTCCAATCGGCATTGTCATCATACATACGAATTTCCTGAGCAATAATTCCCTGTTCTTTTTCTACTGTCTTTTGACTGAAATATGGGTGCGTAACAAAATCAAGTAAAATTTCCAGTGATTGCTCAAAATTATCCGAACAGGTGAAAAGATAACAGGTTTTATCAAAACTTGTAAAAGCATTTGCACTTGCACCTGTTTTTGCATAGCGTTCAAAGGCATCAACTCCGTCAGCACCTTCAAAAAGCTTGTGTTCAAGAAAATGTGCTATTCCTTCGGGTACTCTTAAAAAATCTGCATCTTTAGCGGTTTTAAAGCAGGTGTCTACCGAACCGTATTTAGTGCCGAATTGTGCATAGGTTGTTGAATAACCTTTCATTGGACAAAGTAAAATTGTAAGCCCTGTGGGGTGTTCTACTTTTATATATTCTTCGCCCAATCTTTGTGAGCAAATTGTTTCTTTTTTCGTCATAATTCTTCCCTCCTTACTTTACGCTTATGCTTTTGATGTGAGAAGATAAGCGGTATCAAGTACAATGCTTTGTGCCATCTTCACTATGTCTTGTTTTGTTATACTTTCAAGCAGTGTTAATTCTTCCAAAGGTGTTACATTGGTTCCACGCAAAATTTGTGTGAGATACCAACTCTCTACTGATGGCAATGAATCTGTTGTTGCTTTAAGTGAAGTGCCCAAAATCAGCTTTGTATGCAGTAGGTCATCTTCGGTAAAACTACCTTTTTTCAGTGCATCTATCTGCACAAAAATTTCATTATATGCTTTATCTTTGTTTGCATCTTCAATTCCACTGTCTATCATCATAATTCCTGTGTTACGGTCAAATCCCGAAACACAATAATAACACAAGCTGAGTTTTTCACGCACATTTTTAAATAAAAGTGAAACAGGTGTTCCGCCAAGCAATGCACTCATAAGTCTTAATGCCGCAAGTTCACGTTCATCTTTCGGTTCATCTACACGAAATCCAAGCACCATTTTTGCTTGTACAATATCCATAGTTTCCACAATGTTTTTTGCTTTGCTTACATTGGGTCTGTATGGTACAGGTTCAACTTCAACTACATTTGTTCTGTTACTGTCGGCAAAATTACTCTTTAGTGTTTTCATTGCAAAGGTTGGGTCACCGCTTCCTACAAACATAAATTCAATCTGTGCATTTTGCATGATATAATCATATGCTTCTGCCGCAGTGTTATTTGTAATAGCTTTTACATCTTCTTCATATCCAAAGCGTTTAATTGCAATTGCTTCACCCTCACACATAATACCTTTACAACGGCTTTTTGCATATGAACGCTTATCATTTATTTCAGCTTGAATTGTATCAATCAAATATTGCTTTTCAAGTTCTACTTCATTTCCCAAAAACTCACCGTTTTCCATATTCGGATTGAGCAATACATTACAGAGCAGCTCTGTACATTTACCGATTATATCTTCTCCGCCTAAAGCAAAACGATTGTCAATACCACTGACTGCAAGCGATAAAAGCTGGTATTTACCAAATTTATCAACACTTGCATCAATTGAAGCTCCATACAATTCACATAACTTTTTATTTAGCTCTGTAAATGATGGACAATCCTTATAACCTTGTCGCAGTACATAAGGTACTATGGCATTTGATGATGCTTTATCATGTTCAAGCGGCATTACCAGACATACCGAGATGCGATTATGTTTAAACTTTGGGTCAGTGATACTGCTGAAATGGATACCTTTTGAAAGGCTTATTCGATTTATTTTGTAACTCATCTGTCTATCTCCCATATATTAATTTAGGATTACCTGTATTATAAGTCTGCATTGCCATCTGTGTTGCTGTTTAAATAGCTAAATCCACATTGGGGGCGGCACAAAACATGGGCTGCCTTTGGGCTGCCCATGCGGCGGCACAGCCGCCGGCGACATGAAATGTCGCATTGTGCCGCCCCACAGCATGGAGTCTATTATACCATAATCGCCATGCGTTTTGGTATAATCTGTCATGGTGCATTTGCACATGCAAAATATTGCACCGACTTTTTAATAAAATATAATAAAGCCTTAATAGGTTTTATTATACCATGAACGCCATGCGTTTTGGTATAATCTGTCATGGTGCATTTGCGTATGCAAAATATTGCACCGACTTTTAAATAAAATATAATAAAACTTATTTGAAGTTTTATTATACCATAATCGCCATGCGTTTTGGTATAATCTGTCATGGTGCATTTGCGTATGCAAAATATTGCACCGACTTTTAAATAAAATATAATAAAACTTATTTGAAGTTTTATTATACC
>JAVVRS010000105.1:0-5677 GCA_036654595.1 Oscillospiraceae bacterium
GCATCTTCATTTAATTCATTCTGTGTTGCACATGGGAATGCAAGGTCACATTTTACGCCCCATATATCTTTACAACCGGAATGATATTCCGAACCGGCAACACGTTTGGTATATTCTTCAATTCTTACACGTTCTACTTCTTTAATCTGTTTGATTACATCAAGATTAATACCATTAGCATCATAAACATAACCATTACTGTCCGACATTGCAACTACCTTTGCACCAAGTTGAAATGCTTTTTGTGCTGCATAGGTTGCAACATTACCCGAACCTGAAACTACTGCAATTTTATCTTTCATAGTATCTTGTTTCATACAAGCAAGCATTTCCTGTGCAAAGTACATAAGTCCATAACCTGTTGCTTCTTTTCTTGCAAGTGAACCGCCATAAGAAAGTCCTTTACCTGTAAGAACCCCTGTAAATTCATTGCGAATACGTTTGTATTGTCCAAACATAAATCCTATTTCTCTTGCACCTACACCAATATCTCCGGCCGGAACATCGGTATCTGCTCCAATATATTTAGAAAGTTCAGTCATAAAGCTTTGACAAAAACGCATAATTTCATTGTCTGATTTACCTTTAGGGTCAAAATCGGCACCGCCTTTTGCTCCACCCATTGGTAATGTGGTCAAACTGTTTTTAAAGGTTTGTTCAAATCCCAAAAATTTCATTATTGAAAGATTTACAGATGGGTGGAAACGACAGCCGCCTTTATATGGGCCGATTGCAGAATTAAACTGTACACGATATCCACGATTTACCTGAACTTTTCCCATATCATCAACCCATGATACACGAAACATAATTGTTCTTTCAGGTTCTACAATTCTTTCAAGGATACCTTTTTCCTGAAGGTCCGGACGTTGTGCCACAACCGGTTCAAAGCTTTCCAAAACTTCAGATACTGCTTGTAAAAATTCAGGTTCATTGGGATTTCTTTTTACAACATTATTATAAACCTCTTGTAAATATGTACTTTTAAACTCCATTCTGATTTCCTCCTAAAACTTTCTATGCTATTGGTTTTACATTAAAGTTATATTGCTGTAAGCCAATTATTCATAGCACTTATTATATATTATTACACCTCATCAGTCAATAAATCTGCATGAATTTACCTCTCATTCCTGCATAATTGTTGAAAATAACTATATGTGTCTATCTGAATTTCTTCTCTTTGCAATAATCGTCCACATTATCTTGCAGCTACTGCCAAATTCGGCTGCTTTGCGAGCAAGGCACGCCTCCAATGGAGGTGTGCCTTGCTCCGGCACTTTGTGCCGCACCGCTTTGCGGTGGCAAAGCAGCCGAATGGCAGCATTTGATATTGGCGTAAAAGTATAGTTATAGCTTGCCGCTTATTGTGTTTGATTTTGCCAATCTGCCGGATAAACAAAATATACAAACCTTGCTTTGTTTGGTGAGCGGAAATGAATATGACTGCCTTTTGGTATATAAACTATATCACCTTTGTTGCCCGTAATTATATTGCCGTCGGTTACAACCTCTAATGTGCCATCTATAACATAATCAAATTCATCATAGGTGAGTGTCCATTCAAAGTCTGTGTGGTCAAGCTCCATTACACCGCAACCCATGCGAGGACTTTCCTCTAATGATACAACATCAGTCACATATACTCTTTCACCATATTCAAATGGCTGTGGGGTTACAGTGTCGGTTTTTACAACAAGCACACCGCTTTTGTCAACCTCTTTTTGAAAACTTGTACCGCTTATCCCTGTACTGCTTATTACTCTTTCCACAATTTCACGAACCAACGCTTCACTTACATTCATAATGTTTTCCTCCAACCTTTTACTTATGCTTGCTCTACATCTTCGTCATCTGTAATTACTGTTGATTTAATCTTTTCCAAAAGCTTTGGTGAGAGAATATTTGCAAGTATAAGTGCTGTTATACCTGCTGTAAGCTTACCTACAACAACAGGGAAAATCATTTCCGGATTAGCTCCTGCCGTAAAACCAAGGTGGTCACCGAATACAAATGATGCAGATACTGCAAATGCTACGTTGAGCAGCTTACCTTTGTCATTCATTCCGTCAAAAATATTAAACATTGCAATATTATTTGCAAGTGATGCAACTATACCTGCCGAACCGCTTTCATTCATACCCAATGCTTGTCCGACTTTCATAAGCGGTTTTTTAAAGGTTCTGGTAATCCAAAGCACCATAGGAAATGCACCTATTAAAACAGATACAATCTGTCCTACAACTAAAATACCTTCTTCAAACGGAATTACACCGTTATTTTTTGCAGGGTCAACCATTACATCAAATAATGGAAACCAAATACCGGTTTGATATTGAAAAACTGCTATCGCCGTAAATATTGTTATTAAAATTGTTACTGCATTACCAAAATGATTAAACCCTTTCATCATCTGTGCAGGTTTAAACCAAAGTCCCAATGTCACCGCACCGGCAACAACAATAACCGGAATAAGATTTATTAAAATTGTAACCAAGCTGATTTTATAAGGTGTTAAGTTCATACAAAGTCCGCCTACAATACAACCGATTGGTATTGTAATTAAACCTGCAAGTACACCGGAAGCAAGATATGGTCTGTCCTTTGCTTTAATAATAGATAATGCTACAGGTATGGTAAATACAATTGTAGGACCCATCATGCCCCCTAAAATAAGCCCTGCAAAGTTACCTATCGTTTCATTTTCCGCAAGCTGCATTGCCAGTGGGTAACCTCCCATATCATTTGCAAGCAGTGTTGTTGCAAACATTGCAGGGTCTGCCCCTACAAGGGTATATATAGGTGCAATAATAGGTTGTAACAATAATCTTAAAACAGGTGCTGCCGCCACCACCCCAATCATTGCAATACCCAATGAACCCATTGCATTAAAGCCTTCTACAAATTGCTCACCATAGCCATATTTATTGCCTCGTATTTTGTCTATAGCTCCTATCAGCATAAAAATCATCATAATTGTAACTATAACCGAATTGATTGACAAATTTGCCAGATACTCACTGATTGTAGTTGTAAACACTTCAAAATTTGTTATATTCTCTATCAGTTCATTAAACACTTTTATTCTCCTTTATCCCGATTTTTTTAAAGAGTTTCCCACAGCTTATCACTCGGTTTTGTTATCACCGCACTGCTTATGAGTAAATCTCTGCCTTTAATTGCCGCCTCTACTGCTTGACGCACCGCTGAACTGTCACCTGTAACAATTACTACCCCTTTACCGCCTATGGCATATCCCATCTTTATTTCAAGCAAGGTTACATTTGTCGTTTTGGTTGCTGTATCTGCGGCTTGTATCGCTGATGAGATACTATAAAATTCAATTATTCCGATTGCACCGTTTGTGCTGTGTTTTTCTTTACCTTGCATTGCATTGATAAGCCCTTGTTCAGCATTTGGTATAATCAATGTATCCACCACATATTTCAGAGCACTGTTTTTTCCCTTTTGTATTGCCGTTTGTATATCAGAAGTATTGCCCGAAATTACCACAATATACTTTCCCGGACAAACTGTAGCAGCTCTGATAATTTCAGTCTGTGATGATTTAAGCATTACATCACAAGCTTCTATTCCCTTTGCAATGCTTGAAAATTCAATAAGTCCTATAGCTTTTGACACAAGCTTTCCCTCCGCTTTTATGAATACAGCTTTTAAGTAATAAGATTGCTATCTATCTCTTTATCATCAACGATAGCAATCACCGCAGTATCTATTGGTATAGTCATATCTCCCACTGCCGTTCTGGCAGAGCTTCCCGATACCAATAGTACTATTTCTCCAACACCTGCACCGATTATATCAGCGGCAATTACAGGTGCATTATTTTGTACTTCATCAAGATAATTTATAGGTTTAACTATAAGCATTTTCAGTCCGCCCAAGCTTTCTTCTTTTCGTGTCGCCCATATTTTACCTATCACTCTGCCTACCTGCATAATACACCTCGTTTCTTACTTCCGTACAATTTCAATACGTTGTTCTTGAGCATAATCTTTTGCAAGCTCGGTTAAAATTGCTTTCTCTGCAATTATCAGCTTGTTAAAGCCCAAGCTGCTTATGCTTTTTATTTCACTTTCGGTAACAAGTTTTTTTGTCAGTGTTGTGGTTTTGCAAACTGCTTTGGCACATTGTCCCCGTTCCATTGCCAAAAGCTTTTCAACCACTTTATTTGCTATCATTTCAACCAATTGGTCATAATCCATACCGCACCAACCCCACTTTCATCAGTAGATGCAATTCATTGCTATTCCTGCCGGAGTTACTAAAAAAGGATTATCCGGTTTTATTGTTTTTATCCCTGTTTCATTTTCAAATATTTTTTCAATACCCATAAGGCAGCAAGTACCTCCGCAAAGATAAATCTCTGAAATTTCTTCTCTTTTAACATGAGTTTTCACTATAGTTGCCATCTTCTCAATTACAGCTTTTACCACAGGTAAAATTTCACTGTGTTTACCATAATCCTGTTTTAATTTTTCTGCTTCTTCTATTGGTATTTTATAATTTCCTGCAAGTACCAAGGTCAAATGTGTTCCTCCTGTAGCTTCGTCGTAGGTTTCGGTGACTTTACCGTCTTTGAGCACTGCAAGTCCGGTTGTCCCGCCTCCTATATCTACAACCACGCCATTCTGTATTTGATAAATTGCATTTGCCGCCGTTGGCTCGTCCAAAACATTTACCACCTCAAAGCCTGCACCCTCTGCAACATAGGTGTGTGTTTTAACACTGCTTTCCGTTCCCGACGGCATTGCAATTGCACAATACATAAGTTCTCTGCCAAGCCTTACTTCAAGCTTTTCTTTCAGCTTTTTTACAATATGCAATGCTCCTGCATAATCTACAACTACACCGTCTTTCAAAACAGATGCCGCTTGCTTTTCACAAGCCACAGGCATATTTTGTTCATCAAGCACCACCAATACAATATATGCAGTACCCAAATCAAGCCCTACTTTAAGCTTTTCAGTTGACGGCATAAAGGTTGTTTGCTGTGATGCTTCTATCTTTTTCATATACTCGTTGACCCGTTGCAAATCCATCATATCTGTCTTTCTCCTCTGTTTCAGCTAATATTCTGCCTAAAGTAAATTTACCTACAGCGGCACAATTGGCTTCATCAAAATCAATGTGCATACGGTAACTGAATTTATCACTGACACGCACAAGTACATCTTTATATATAACAGGTCGGTCGGTAAATGCTTCAACCATTACCTGCTGTTTATCCTTTACGCCAAGTTCTCTTGCTATTTTAGGCGGCATATGAATATGTGCTTTGGCAATTATTACCCCTTCAATAAGTTTTACCGTACCTTTTGCCCCTTCAATTGTAATCTGTCCCGAAAATTTTGTGTCACCCGACTCCCTAAGCGGTGCAAGCACACCAAGCTCTATACAATCGCTTTGTGAAAGTTCAACCTGTGTATTCGGTCGTACAGGCCCTAAAATTGCCACATTTTTTTTACCGCCTTTTGTCCCGATAAGATTTACTCTTTCTTCACACAAAAACTGTCCCGGCTGTGACAACTCTCGTTTTGGGGTAAGCTTATATCCCTTACCAAAAAGTATTTCCACATCATCTTCACTCAAATGTATATGCCGTGCTGAAACTTCTATCTGTACCAATCCAATACGATTGATTGCTCCATAAACT
>JAVVRS010000106.1:0-5583 GCA_036654595.1 Oscillospiraceae bacterium
ATCGATATGCCAAAAAAAGTCAAAATCAAAAAGCCCATCTCCTACGACAGGAACATCAGGTGCTACAAGTTCGTGTTTGATTTGTAAAATCCTGTTTATGGTCGGTGTGTCATGTATACCAAATGCCATAACAACAAAAATATCAGGGTGCATACTCTCAACTTCAGCAAGAGTATGCACCTTGTAGCCCATAAAGGAATGACCTCGAACAAATTCATCACTTGCAAAAAAACCTGTAATTTTTATATTATATTGTTCAAGAACTCGCAGAATTTTTAAAGCTCCATCACCCATTCCATATATATAGATAGGTTTAGTTGTCTGCTTTAGTCTTTGCCATACAGTTTCGGTTTCGGTAATTAATTCGGATAGCCCCATAGATTACATTGAAACCTTATGGAATATTTTTTTCCCTTTTTTAACAATAATTCCATTGTCCATGAGTTTTGTATCTGCAATTGCAAAAGCTGCATCAACTACTTTTTCGTCGTCAATAGAAATGCCACCTTGAGTAATCAACGTTCTTGCTTCGCTTTTTGATTTTGCCAAGCCTGTTTTAACCAAAACATCAACAATATTTATGGAACCATCTGTTAAATCTGTAGCTGTAAGTTGTGTTGTGGGCATATTTTGATGCTCATTTCCATCGGCAAACAGTGCTCTGGCTGCAGCAAGTGCTTTATCAGCTTCTTCTTGTCCATGAACAAATTTTGTTACTTCATAAGCCAAGCGTTCTTTGGCAACATTAAGTTGACTGCCCTGCCAGCTTTCCATCGCTTCAATTTCTTCAATAGGAATAAAAGTAATAAGTTTCATGCAATGAAGTACATCTGCATCATCAACATTTCTCCAGTATTGGAAGAAATCATACGGTGAATACTTATCTGCATTGAGCCAAACAGCACCGCTTTCGGTTTTTCCCATCTTTCTACCATCTTTTGTTGTCAGCAATGTAAAGGTCATACCGCAAACTTCTTCACCTTCAACACGACGAACCAGGTCAACACCACCGAGAATGTTTGCCCATTGGTCATCACCACCAAGCTGTAGTGTGCAGTGGTGCATATTATATAGTTTAAGAAAGTCATAGCTTTGCATTAACATATAGTTAAATTCAATGAAAGACAGTCCTTTTTCAAGTCTGGATTTAAAACATTCAGCGGTAAGCATTTTGTTTACAGAAAAATGAACGCCTATATCTCTCAAAAGTTCAATATAGTTCAGTTTTAACAGCCAATCGCCATTTTTAGCAACGATAACTTTATCAAGGTCAACAAGTCTGCCCATTTGTTCAAGAAAACAATCAGCATTGTGATTAATTTCTTCAACCGTAAGCATCTTTCTCATATCTGTTTTACCTGTTGGGTCACCTACCATTGTAGTGCCGGTACCTAATAAAAGTATAGGTGTGTGTCCTGCTTTGATAAGATGATTGATTACTACAAGCTGCAAAAAATGTCCTACATGGAGGCTGTCCGCAGTAGCGTCAAAGCCGATATAAAATGTAGTTTTTTCGTTGTCAAGCTTTTGTTTAATCTTTTCAGGGTGTGTCATTTGAGCTATAAGCCCACGTCTTTCCAATTCTTCGAATACAGTCATTTCATTTGCTCTCCTTTTGATTTTGGTAGTTTGGACAGAAACGCAAAAAAAAGCCCTCTGCCCAACAATTAATTGAGCAGAGGACGAAAATTCTTCGTGGTACCACCTCTGTTTACTGTATCCTCACAGATACAGCCTTATCGGGTAGTTTTGATTTTACAAAAATTACCCTAAACGCTATAACGGGCGTACCCGACCTTATCCTACTATGTTAAAACAGTTCAGAGGGCTGCTCAAAGATGTATTCACATAGTTTGCCTGTCTTTCTTGCAGCAACCGAAAGCTCTCTTTACAGGAAATTTATGCTACTGGTTCTTATCATTGCAGTAAATATATTCAGTTTCATGTGCGTAATTTGTATTATAGTACAATACTGTTTATTTGTCAAGAGGTTCATTTGTACCGGCAAGCTTTAACATTTCTTCAGCATTTTTCATGCTTAAATCAGTAATATTTTCGCCTGAAATAATCCTTGATATTTCACGCACACGATTTTCACCATTAAGTGCAGTTATTGCGGTAAATGTTCTGTCACCCACTACATTTTTGCTTATAAAAAGATGATGGTTTGCATAAACTGCCACTTGAGCCAAATGAGTTACAGCAATTACTTGACGATATTGTGAAACTTGCTGTAATTTCATGCCAATTTTTTGAGCAGCCTTACCACTTACGCCTGTATCAATTTCATCAAAGATTGATGTTGCAACATAATCTCTGTGAGCAAATACATTTTTAATTGAAAGCATAATTCGAGAAAGTTCACCGCCGGAAGCAATTTTTGACATAGGCTTTGGCGTTTCACCTGTATTGGTAGTGATATAGAACTCTATTTCATCTTGACCAGAAGCCTTCAGTGCGGTTTCGCTACGTTGAATTGATAATTTAACTGATGGCATATTTAAAAATATGAGTTCGTCCTCAACTTTAGAGATAAACTCTTTTGCAGAATTAAGTCTTGCTGTCGTTAAAATATCTGCTTTGTCGCTTAAAATAGGCATGAGCTTATCAAGCTGTTTATTTAAGTTTTTCAACACTTTATCGTCGGTATTTATTGTTTTAAGTTCCTCGGAAGCGTTATCCCAAAAAGATAAAATTTCTGAAATACTTTCGCCGTATTTTCTTTTTAAATTAAATATTAATGCAAGTCTTTCTTCTATTTCTTCCAAAAGTGCAGGGTCAAAATCAATTTGTTCCAACTCATCAAGGATATCCAACCTCATATCGGAGATATCGGTAGCTATTTCTTCTACTCTTGCAGGAAATCCTCGCAGCTTTGGCAGATAACTTGATACTTCGCTCAATGAAAGCTGTAAATTTTCAAGCAAGGCTGTAAGCCCTGACATTACACCATCTTCATCACCGTCTATGCAGAGTTTTGCAACAGTAAGCTGTTCAGAAATATGCTGTGAGTTAAGAATTTTCTTTTTTTGCTCCAACAAAAGCTCCTCCTCACCATCGGTAAGAGAAGCCTGCTCAATTTCATTAATTTGATACGATAAAAGGTCAATACGTTTTTGTTTTTCATCGTGATTTTGGGATAAATTATTAATTTCTTTTTTTAAAGCAACCGCTTGTTTAAAGCAAACGCTATAGTCCTCTTTTAGAGTATCAAGTTGACCATATTCATCAATATAAGAAAGATGTGCAGCAGCATTTAACAGCTTTGCATTATCTCGTTGACCATGAATATCAATTATAAGTGATGCAACACTTTTAAGCATTTGAAGATTTGCGGGTCTGCCGTTAATTTTACAGATATTTTTACCGTCGGCATTAATTTCTCTGGAAATAATCAGACAATTATCTTCATCGGTGCTGTATCCGAGCTCGATAATTTGTGCCGCTACGTTGGGATAGATATCAGAAAATACAGCAGAAATAAAAGCACTGTTTTCACCGGAACGAATTATATCTCTGTTAAGTCTGGAACCGAGGACACCATTTATAGCATTTATTAAGATGGTTTTACCGGCACCGGTTTCTCCGGTAAAAATATTAAATCCCGGATTAAAGTCTATAGTGGCTTCTTTAATTACAGCAATATTGCGAATATATAGTTGCGAGAGCATAGGAACCTCCCATTATAAACCCAATAATTTTTTCAATTGTTCAACCAAAGCAAGTGCGGAATCTTCATTTCGCATTACAACCATTATTGTATCATCACCTGCTAATGTACCGACGATACCTTGCCATTCCATAGAATCCATAGCAGCACAGGCTGCATTTGCCATGCCTGTATAACATTTTACAACAACAATATTTTGTGCTAAATCAACACTGTTGACTGATTCCGTAAAAATAGCATGGAATTTAAAAGATATGTTGTACTTATCATCACTGTGGGCTGTTGCATATCTATATTGTCCCTCAGAGGATAGCTTTTTAACCAAACGCAATTCTTTAATATCACGAGATACTGTAGCTTGAGTAACGGTAAATCCTGCAATATTAAGCTGTGTAAGAAGTTCCTCTTGTGTATCAATGGGTTTTTGTGTAATTAGTTCCAGTATTTTTGCGTGTCGCTTGGACTTCATAGATATGCTCCTTCCTATAGGGGGGTTGTTTCACAGTCCACCCTAGAACTGTTGTGTTAATTTATTCCGAGAGGATTCATAAAAACTTTTTTGTTTAAATGCAACAAATTTAACCGAAGTTTTACCTTTTTGTATTACAACATGGTCCTCAGCTTGAATAAGTAAGGCATTTTTACCATCAATATCCATCAATAAACTTGATGAATGTTCATGGTCATGTACACCCTTGATTATCAATTGCTTGTTTGCATTATAAACTACCGAGCGTGAGGCAAGTGCATGAGGACAAATTGACGACATAATAAAAGCTTCAAGTGATGGGTCAACAATTGGACCACCGGCAGAAAGTGAATATGCCGTTGAACCTGTAGGCGTTGCAATAATTATTCCATCGGCTCTTACGCTTGCATCATAAACTCCATCATTTACAACTAAATCAGCTATTCGGGTATGTACACTGTTACGGATAACAACATCATTTAAAGCCGTAAAATTGCGAACGCCATTTTTAGAATGAAGTTCAACAAATATTGTCATACGGCTATCAATAAAATAGTCACCTTGTGCAAATCGTTTTAATGACACAATATCATCTTTTTCAATGTTTGTCAGAAAACCCAGTCTGCCTATATTTATTCCGAGAATTGGTATGTCCATTGCAAGGGCAAATGTTGCACTTTGCAAAATTGTTCCATCTCCGCCAATAGATACAATTGCGTCCATTGGGATAGGCGGAGCTTTTAAATCTATAAAGGTTATGTTTAAATGTCCCAGTTTTTTTTCAAACCATTTGTCCATAAAGCAGGAAACATTAAGCGATAACAAGGTTTCATAAGTAGATTCAATCTGCTTTAATACTTCCGGCTTGTCTGTACTTGGAAAAAGAATAACATTCATTTCTATATCAACCTCACTTAATTTACAGATTGTTATGGGAGCTTTCCACCAACTGTTCTATATTAATTTCTGCAGATGGTGTAGCATCTTTCTTCAGGTATATCAAATACTCTATATTGCCTTGTGGACCTCGAACCGGTGAATAATCAATAGCTCGTACGGAAAAACCCAGTTCGATGCAGAAGTTATAGATTTTTTCTATCACCTCAATATGTACATTTTCATCACGAACGACACCGTTTTTACCTACCTTATCCCTGCCCGCTTCAAATTGCGGCTTAATAAGACACACTGCTTCTCCACCGTCTTTAAGAAGTTTAAATCCCACAGGTACAACCAATGTCAGAGAAATAAAGGAAACATCTACCGAAAAAAAATCAATTGCATCGGGAATTTGTTCTTCAGTGACATATCTTACGTTGGTACGCTCCATATTTACTACTCTTTCATCACTGCGAAGCGACCAAGCGAGTTGACCATAACCTACATCTACCGCATACACTTTAGATGCACCGTTTTGCAGCATACAGTCGGTAAAGCCGCCGGT
>JAVVRS010000107.1:0-5572 GCA_036654595.1 Oscillospiraceae bacterium
ACAGATAGCAAGCATCATGTTATCATAGATATCAGTAAGACAAAAAAAATTTTCTACGGTAAAAATGTTGGGTGAAATTGGTATAAGATTATTTTTTCGGCACAAAGAAAGTCCTTTACCGCTAATCTTACCATAAGCTTCTTTACTGCAAAAAAGTCGGGTAAGGAGGATATCCTTATCCGACCGATTATCAATCAGTTTTATTTCGTCCTCCGAGCAAATTTTTTTTGCAAATGCCGAACGGTAACTTATAATTTTTTCTATATCCACACCAATTGGTTTTTCTGCAACCGCTACTGCAACAAAGCTTCCGCTGTGTGCTTTGCTTAAATATATTTCTTTTTCACCTATTATAAATGGCTTTCCGTTTAT
Organism: Oscillospiraceae bacterium; assembly: GCA_036654595.1. Lineage (GTDB taxonomy): Bacteria > Bacillota > Clostridia > Oscillospirales > Ruminococcaceae > RGIG7389. The sequence continues at coordinate 373 of JAVVRS010000107.1, forward strand.
ATCAGTTTCAATCATATATTTATGTGGATATAAACCATATTCCATAAAAAGCGAATACACTGCAAGATGATGTGCAACAAGTCCTTGAAGCAACTTTTCTCCATTACGTTCGGAAAATCTGTTTTTTTCTGCTATAGGTGTATGTTTAAGCAAAAAATCAGTTTGTACAGCTGAAATTTCTGTACAGTCCGGTACAATGTAAACCATTACAATCCCCTTTTAAGCATCTAATATAATATTATACCCCATATTTTGTCTGGCTTTGCACCATGAAATCATACCTTGAGTACCTGACATTGTATTGGAGTCTACCATTATTGCAGGCATAGCATCTTTAGGTATATATCGTCCCACAAGTTCTGCTATAAGTTTAGCATATTCTTTACCTACCACAGTACCACCCAATACAATAACCTCGGGGTTCATTACCGCAATATAATTTATTAAAATACTGGTGATATGTATTGCCAGTTCTTTTTTTAGCTGTAACAGCTTTTCTTTTTCGGCAGTAGTGTTTAACCCCTCAACTATATGTGCTATTTTATTTTCCAAATGACCGCCATCTTTAACCGATTGCTGAGGTATTTTTTCCAAATCCTCTGTAACCATAAAACCACATTCACCTGCAAAGCTGCTAAATCCTTTGTAAAGTTTTCTTCCCAATATTGCCCCTGCACTTACTTCTTTACCAACATGAATATAAATCATATTATTGCAAGATTTTTTAAGTATCCAATCAAAATAGCCAATTGTTGCAAGATGAACATTATTTTCAATGTAAACGGGTACATCATATTTTTGACTGATTACTTCCTGTAAATTCAGCCCATTCCATGATATTGGCGATATAAGATTACTGATTATACCCTCTGCATTTACTATTCCGGAAATGCCTATTCCAATTGATACTATTTTTGAGTTGCAATTTTCTGTCAATCTGTCAATTGCCGTATAGGTATCTGCGAGTGAACTTTCATATGAGCTTATATTTATTTCACTGGTAAACCTGTGTATAATTTCACCTATCATATTTACCGCACAACAAGTAAAGCTATTGCCTGCAAGCGAAAGTGTAAGTATATTGCCATGTTGTCCATTAGTGACATAAAGCACAGCTTTTCTACCAAGACCTGTAGTTGTACCGGCTTCCTTAATACGTCCCAAATCTTCCAAATAATATACGATTTTATTTACTGTCGGAAGACTGAGTCCTGTTATGTGGGCAATTTGCGGTTTGGAAATCGGGCCTTTTTCTGCCACCAAACGATTGACAATATTATAATTAACCTCTTTTAAAAATTGTGGTTGCCCCACAAATTTATCCAAACTCGGTTCCCCCATTCTTTGTTGCGTTTAAATTATTAAAGCATTTTAACTAATATTACTATTTTTATTGTAAATTAGCAATAGGGTTTGTATATGCTTTGTAGTTTTTAGCTTTTTTTGTTGAACTTTACAGTTTTAATAAGATTTTACAAGCTTTTATAACGGTAATTTTCATCATTTTATCTATATAACAATGATGAAATTTTTTTCTTAAAATATTGGTGTCTTTTCTTTATTTTATATAATTTGACAAAAAAATAGCAATAATTTGTTTGTTTAATACATTTGTAATTTATTTACATATCTTCTTATTGTACCGTCTTGTACAACTTTCTAAATATCTTTAAAAAAACTGTACAATAAAAGCTACCTAATTTTAGGCAGCTTTTATTCTAGCTTATATTATTTTGCTATAATCTGTCATTGTGTATTTGCATAAGTTAAATCTTTATTTAACCGCTTGAACTAACTCCTATTTATTGGTATAATGAATAGTAATCTATTTTTAAATCTATCTTGAAAAGGTGGTACACAAATGTCGGAATTTATTGATATAGACCCTATGAAATTTAACCAAAGTGCCTTTAAATTGTTCAACTTTGACTGGACTGCAATCACTGCTGAAAAACCTGATGGTTCTATAAACACTATGACCGCTTCCTGGGGTGGATTAGGTATAATGTGGAACAAAAATGTCGCTTTTGTTGTCATTCGTCCTCAACGCTTTACAAAAGAATTTGTAGATGCTTCATCTACTTTATCACTTTCATTTTTAAACCCTTTAGAAAGACAAACTATGCTTTATTTTGGTACATTCAGCGGTCGTAATGATGACAAAATTAAACGCTCCGGTTTAACTCTTACTCACATTGATGGTACTCCTTGCTTTGAAGAAGCGGAAATTACCTTGATTTGTGAAAAATTATCTGCCCAAGAAATTGACCCTGCAAGCTTTATTGACCCTACTATTGATGATGAACAATATCCTAAAAAAGATTATCATACAATGTACATCTGTGAAGTCAAAAAAATCCTTGTTAAAAAAGGTACTCAGATTGCTGAAGATTGCACCAAATAAATTAAATCTTACTTATATCTCTTTAAACAGAAGCTACCTGCAAAAAATGCCGATAGCTTCTGTTTTTTTGTCCGTTTATCACCCTAAGCTTAGTCTTAGCTTTCAGATACGGGCGGCACAATCAAGCTTCCCACCCATTGGGTGGGAAGCTTGGGGTGGCTGAAAGCCACCTGCGGCGTAAGCCGCATTGTGCCGCCCGTATCTTACGCCTTAAGCTATAATATTAAGCCAGTGGTATCTTTACAGTCATCTCGGTACCGCAAATACCATCACTCACTACAGAAATCTCTCCATTTAAGCCGCTGACAATATGCTTCACAATAGATAAACCAAGCCCTGTACCACCAATTTTACTGCTTCTGCTCTTATCAACACGATAAAAGCGTTCAAATACACGGCTTTGTGATTCGGGTGGAATACCAATACCTGTGTCCTTTACAAAAAAACAAGCTTTATCATCTTCAACATAACATTTAATCCAAACATTACCGCCATCATTATTGTACTTAACAGCATTTTCAATAATATTAGTCAACATATGGTTAATATCACTTTTATTACAAGACATCATAAAATCTTCACATTCCATAATTACTTCAATCTGTCTTTCAGCGGCTGCAAAATATAAGCTTTCAACAATTTGTTCCAGTAAAGGTTTAATTGCAAATGCTTGTGATATCCCTACTGATTGCCCTGATTCCAACTGTGACAATCGTAATATATCATCAATTATATTGGTCATACGACACGCTTCATCATTAATTCTTTTAAGGTATTCTTGTTTTTTATCCTCATTATTAACAATTCCCGCATAAAGCAGTTCACTAAAACCTCTGATTGAAGTTATAGGCGTTTTAAGTTCATGTGACGCATTATCTATAAATTCACTTTTAATACGTTGTGTACGGCGTATATCCGTTACATCTGTTATTAATATAACTGCACCTTTACTTTTTGTATCTCCCAGCCATCTGCCTTTCATAGGTGCTATATTTACAGAATATATAATATCACTGTCCTGTTTATTTGTATCAAAGCTATCGGGTATATTATCTTCTACCGCAGCACACACTGCATTAATTACCGACGATTTATAGGTAAGGTGAATAAGGTTTTTACCTTCCATATCCTCTTTGCTTTCAAATATTGCATTTGCTCTGGCATTCAGCAGTAATATTCTAAGCTTATGGTCTACTAAAACCAACCCTTGTTCCATACTGTCAAGCAGTTGTTTTGTCTTTTGTTGTTCATCTGAAAGCTTTTCAAGCATTATTGAAATATCTCTGGTAAGTCGGTTAACTGTAGTCATAACCGGTGTAAGCTCATCATATTCCGAAAAACTGAGCTGTACCGAATAATCCCCTTGTTCTATTCTTTTTAAACTGCCTACTGCATTGGTAAGCGGTCGCAAAATATTACCCAGTACACTTTTGGCTAAAAACGGTGTTACTGCAACTGCTACTAAAATTCCAATTAAAATTGCCGGAGAAATATCTTTTATACTTTCTTCAAGTCCTTGTACCGGCTGTGCAATTCTATATATCACATTATTCTTACTAATGGCACTATACATCAAATTTGATTTTAATGTGGCAGAATAGCGTTTATCTCTCCCTATCATACCATTTTCAGCCTGCACTATTTCTTCACGATTTACATGGTTTTCCATAGTTGCGGCATTATAATGTGAATCTGCAAGCACTGTACCATCTTTAGCAACAATTGTTATCCTCATTCCACCCAGCATTTCACTCATTTTTTTTGCTTGGTTTGCTTTGTCATCTTCTAAATCTATATTATACAATGCAATATTAAGTTTACTTTCCATTGCAATAAAAATATCTTGTTCTCGGTTTTTTTGCATAATCATTGCTGATACTGCTGAGGAAATAATCAGCACTATCATTGTAATAAACAAGCTTCGTGTAATAATTGCTTTTTTCAAACAAAACAATCCTTTTTTTAAAAAAATTATATGCAGCTTAGGCGTCGGCTCCGCAGGAGCCAATTTCCCACTTCGTGGGAAATTGGCAGATTGCCGCTTTGCGGCAATCTCGAGGGGGCGGCTCCGGCGGAGCTTTAAGGTTAAATAAATCTGTAACCTATGCCTCTGGCAGTTTTAATGTAAATTGGGTTTTCGGCATTGTCACCTATTTTATTACGCAGTGTGCGTATGTGCATATCAAGCGTTCTTGTTTCTCCAATATAATCATAACCCCAAATTTTATCAAGCAATTCTTCACGAGGTACAATACGATTACTGTTTTGTATAAGCATCATCAGCAGTTCAAATTCTTTATAAGTAAGGTCAATTTGTTCGCCGTTTTTAATAATTTCTCTTGTTTTTGTATCAATTTGCAAATCAGAAACCTTTATCAGTGACTCTGTATTTTTTTGTGTACCGCTTTTTTCACCACGCCGTAACGCACTGCGAACCCTTGCAGAAAGCTCAAGCAAACCAAACGGTTTGGTAATATAATCATCAGCTCCTGCATCTAAACCTCTTACCTTGTCATATTCACCGGATTTTGCTGTAATCATAATTACAGGTATATCTTTTGTTTTAGGCATTTTTCTTAACTGTTTAAGTGCAGTTATACCATCTATCTGCGGCATCATAATATCAAGTAAAAACAAATCAGGAACCTCTGTGGTAATTGCATCAAGCAAACTCTCTCCATTATCAAAAACAACTGTTTTATAGCCATAAGAGTCTAATGTACATTTAATAAGTTCACGAATATTTTCTTCATCTTCGGCAATATAAATCAGTTTTTCCATTCAGCATTTCCTTTC
>JAVVRS010000108.1:0-5528 GCA_036654595.1 Oscillospiraceae bacterium
ATTATTCCAAGTTCCGACAAGTGGGGGCGGCACAAAGCGGCATAAAATGCCGCAGTCGGCTTCGCCGCCGCAAGGGCAACCGTTTACGGTTGCCCTTGTTTGTGCCGCCCCACGCAACCCACCTAATGGAAATTATAGCACAAATGTATTATGTAAATCAAAAAGTTAGATTACAGGGTATAGTGCTTAGGGTAATTTGTGTCAAAGCTTTTAGGTAATCCTAAATTCTATATCCTATAACCTAAAAGGGCAGAGCTGAATTGGCTCTGCCCCATTTAGATTGTTTATTAGGAATACATTTTGCAGGAAATATTAAGCTGTAACTTTAGCAGCCAATTGTTCAACGCCATCTTTCATAGTAATAATAGATGTGCTCTTAATTGGGTCGCCGATTTCGTCAAATTTAATTGTACCTGTAACACCTGTATAATCTGTAGCTTTAAGTGCTTCAATAATTGCAGCAGCATCAGTAGAGCCTGCTTTTTGTATAGCATTACACATAATGTAAGCACCATCATAACCTAAAGCAGCAAAGGAGTTAGCTTCTGTGTTATATTTAGCTTTATAATTTGTAAGGAAACCTTGTAAAGTAGCATCTGGGTCAGCTTTAAAGATATGGCTTGAATAGAAGCTGTCATTAACTACATTTACTTTAGAAGCATCAAGCTTTGTAAGAACACCGTCCCAGCCATCACAACCAAGTAGTGCACCTTCATAACCGAGTTCTCTTGCTTGTGAAGTTACCATAGCAATTACTTCATAATAGTCAGGTAGTAAAATTGCATCTGGTTTTTGACCGATAATTGTTGTAAGTTGTGCTTTAAAGTCAACGTCAGAAGCACCATAACCTTCAAAAGAAACAACTTTCATGCCTTTTTCTTCAGCAGTTGTTTTAAATACTTGTGCAATACCGGAAGAATAGTCATCAGAAGTATTGTAAAGTACAGCAACATTTTTAGCTTTTAGGTTTTCATTTGCAAATGTAGCCATAATTTTACCTTGTGCAGGGTCAGTAAAGCAAGCACGGAAAACATTATCACCAATTGGTGTAATACTTGCAGCTGTACCTGTTGGAGTAATCATTGGCATATTATCTTCTACTGCAACTTCGGCAACAGCAGCACATGGTTTTGAAGTAACATCACCAATTAAAGCAACGATACCGCTGTCAACCAATTTATTGTATGCGTTTACTGCTTCGGTAGGGTCACCTTTTTCATCAAGAATATTAAATTCTATTTGTTTGCCAAGTACGCCGCCTTTAGCATTGATTTCTTCAATTGCCAATTTTGCACCATTTGCTGTTGCAATACCATAAACAGATACAGCACCGGTTAGTGGAGCAAGTCCGCCGATTTTAATAGTGTCACCTTCTACTGTAGGTTTTGCTGTTGCATCGGGGGTTGTACCTTCCGGTGTTTCTGCAGCAGGCTTTGCACCGCAAGCAGCTACTGATAAGCATAGTACTGATGACAATAAAAGTGCAACGATTTTTTTCATATTCATTTTCTTTTTGCCTCCATTTCAATTTTAAGTGTAATTTAACACCATTCCATAGTTTTGCCATTCGACTCATCGAATCTGAGGAAAGGGTCTTTCATACTGACTTTCCATATAACTTACCCCCGATAAAAGCCACTGTTTTTTTGCCTTAAAGCTTTGATAAAAACAGTGAACCGTGCCCCGTCACACGCCGCAAAGCGGCGTTGGCGAGCTATGCTCGCCTTGCTGTAGCTGTACCTCAACGGGGTACAGCTACAGCGTGACGGGGCACAGCGATAGGTCATGAAGTCTAACACGAACAACCGATACAAAAAGATAATCTGTATCGCTAGATGTAATTATATTGCTAAAAGGTGTAAAACACAATACTTTTTTTCAAAAATTGTTTGCTATAAATTTTTATTTTACAGTAAAAAGCTAATAATTCTAAGCAAAGTTAACATATAAGTCAAAACACAGCAATAAAACCCTAAGCATTTTTATTAAAAATACCCAGAGTTTGTAAGCTTGTAATAAAGGTAAAAAATATGTTTTAAAGCATTAAAAGGCTATATAATAAATGCTCTTTATTAATATTTGTCTTAAATGTTCACTTAAAAATATTTATATGTCCTTTTTTATTAAGATAAACTAATAATAATGCAGTAAGCGGTCCTAAGAAAAATCCAATAATTCCAAACAATCTCAGTCCGGCATACATAGACGTTACTGTAAGCAATGGGTGTAACCCAATTTGTTCTCCAACAACTTTAGGTTCAATAAAGTTTCTCATAACAAGTACAATTCCATAAACAATAATCAAACCAATACCTTGTGCTAAATTACCCGTAAGCATTTGAAAAATACCCCAAGGTACTAAAATCGTACCTGCACCAATAACAGGTAAAGCATCAAGTATTGCAACTAAAAAAGCAAGCGGTAAAGCATAATCTACTTTAAGAACTAATAATCCAATAAAAACTTCAACAGTAGTAAAACCCATTATAATAATGTATGCTCTAATCATTTTAACTAAAGTACCTGTTAAAAACTCTTTAATATCTACAACAATATATTGCCATTTATCCGGTAATTGTCTTAATATTATATTTACTATGTGATTATAATCTATACTTATAAAAATAGAACATACTACTGAAAATATCATAGTAATAATATACAGTGGTATTTTACCTACAATTCCTGTAATGCGTGATACAGCTCCCGAAGAAACACCTGAAATAATACCACTTAATTGTTTTAATATTGTATCAAGAATTCCACTCATTGATGAAGCTGTTTGAGGAGAAAATATTGCAAACATTTCACTGAATTTATTATTTAAATTAACTAATGCAGGTTGTAAATTATTATAATAAAAGTCGGGTAATTCATGAATTAAACTGCCTATTTGACCTACTGCAAAAACACTTATCAACCAAATTACAGTTCCTATTAAAATATAAAATAAAAGAATAACCGCAAAAGATACTCCTTTACGCCGCATATCTGTTTTTTTAGTAATTGCCACAATGACAGGGTGTAATATAAATGAGATAATGAAACCTATTATAAAGGGAAGAATGATAACCAGTAAATATTTTAATGCGAACCATACAATTCCGACTATTGTTATAATATATACTACATTTATAATGAATTGTTTTTTTTGTTCTATACTCATATTATTTATCATCTTCCTTCACTGTCTAGAGGTAGGTGTGGTAAACCGCCGAATATTATCTATAGTGAACACTCCGTGGAGATATTCCCTCCGTGTTTGCCTACAGATGGCGGCGGCGGCATGGGGCGGCACAATGCGGCACGGAGTGCCGCAGGCGGACCGCCCCCCATGGGGGGGCGGTCCGCCTCAAGGGCGACCGAAGGTCGCCCTTGATTGTGCCGCCCCGGCTGATGCCGCCTTATCATATTACAGATAAATCATGCAGAGTTCTATAGTTAGTATGCCATTTAAATATTAACATTTCAAGCAAGGTAAGAATACAAATTTTATTTTGGCGAATTTTGGTTTTTTTCTCTAAATGCCTATTGAAATTTATTTATCTTTATGTTATATTGTATCTTACCGCAATACATATGTGTTTTTAGGGTGGAAACATTTTAAATTTTTTGTACCGCTTATCTAGTTTGCTCTGCTTATAAAAATTTTATGCTTACAATAAATTTTACTTCAATGTTTTTTTCTTCCTATACATTAACCATTTAAACTTTAAGGAGAGGTGACTATTATAGAATATCCAAAATATTTATTGGTTGACAGTAAAGTTTTGCCTGAAATTTTTCTTAAAGTAATTTCCGCCAAAAATTTAATTGCCAAAGGCAGTGCCAAAAACTCCTCAGAAGCAGCACGAATGTGCGGACTTTCACGCAGTGCATTTTATAAATATAAAGACAGTGTACATGAATATGACAGTAGAATGAGTGGAAGTGTTATTACCCTTTATATTTCATTGGAAGATGAACCCGGAGTTTTATCCTCATTAATCAGTGCTATTTATACGGCAGGCGGTAATATTGTAACAGTAAATCAAAATATACCTGCCGATGGTGTTGCACCTGTAACTATTTCATTAAAACCGGGTGATGAAAATTGTACTTTAGAACAACTGAGAGTTTCACTTGAAAAATTAAACGGAGTAATTAAAGTGCGACAAATATAAAATTATTTTAAGATAGGAGCTGTAATAATTGCAAAAGATAGCAGTATTAGGTCATGGCGTAGTAGGTTCGGGTGTATGTGAGATATTGACCCAAAAAAAAGATGCTATACAAAAACAAGCAGGTAAAGATATTGAACTTGGATATGTACTTGTCCGCAGAGATTATGAAAATATAAGTTATTCAAATCTGTTTGTAAAAGATTATAATATCATTTTAAATGACCCTGAGGTAACTGTTGTAGCCGAAGTAATGGGTGGAATTGAACCTGCATTTACATATGCCAAACAAGCATTGGAAAAAGGTAAAAATGTAGTCACTTCAAATAAAGAACTTGTTGCGGTAAAAGGTGCCCAGCTTTTAGCTTTAGCACGAAAATATAATGTAAACTTTATGTTTGAAGCAAGTGTTGCAGGTGCTATACCCGTAATTCGTCCATTACATCAATGTCTTGTTGCAAATGAAATTCAAAGCATTACAGGTATACTTAATGGTACAACAAACTTTATTTTAACAAAAATGATTAAAGAAAAATCTACCTTTGAAGATGCTTTAAAGCTTGCACAAGAATTAGGTTATGCCGAAAGTGACCCTACTGCTGATGTTGAAGGACTTGATGCTTGCAGAAAAATTTGTATTTTAGCTTCTCTTGCTTATGGCAAACAAATTTTACCTACTAATGTTACCTGTGAAGGTATTACAAAAATTACCCCGGAAGATGTTGCATATGCTTCAAGTTGGGGTGGTGTAATTAAACTGATAGGTTCTGCTGATTTACGAAATGATGGTAAAATTGATATTCTTGTTGCACCACGTTTCGTTTCACTTAACAGTCGTCTTTCCGGTGTTGATGATGTCTTTAATGCAATTTCGGTGGTGGGTGATTGTACCGGTGAAGTCGTTTTTTATGGTAAAGGTGCAGGTAAATTACCAACCGGCAGTGCTGTTGTTGCAGATATTATAGATTGTATTGTAAAAACTGAAAATATTACATCATTATATTGGGAAGAAAGCAAAAAATCTATTGTATCCGACCCTTTTAAAATTGTTTGTATGATGTATGTTCGTTTAAAATATGATGAAGTTGTTCAACTAAAAGAATTACAGGAATTATTCTCACCATATCGTGAACTACAGCGTCCGGGACAACCTGATGATGAAATTGCATTTATCACTCCATTTGATGCTGTTGGTGACCATATGCGTAAATTACGTCTGCTTGAAATTCATGGTGTGGAATTACTTGCTGCAATCCGTATTTTAAACTAATCCCCACTCTCAATGAGCAAGCTCCCTCCGTCCACTCTCAATGAGCAAACTCCCTCCGTCACTGCGGTGGTGGCGAACCGCCACACGTTATGACCGCA
>JAVVRS010000109.1:0-1411 GCA_036654595.1 Oscillospiraceae bacterium
CTGTCATTAGCTATTGCCAAAGAGGTTATTGCAAAAGGCTATGGTGTACTTTATACGTCTGTACAGGGAATGGTTAATAAATTGGAAAAAGAACGCTTTCGTAAAGGCTATGATAACAATGAAGAAAATTTCGATTATCTTGAAATGCTGGAGCAAAGCGACCTGCTTATCCTTGATGATTTGGGAATTGAATTTTCAACATCGTTCAGCGGTGCAATTATTAATGATATTCTCAATAATCGTCTTGTAAAAGGACTGCCTACTATTATCAGTACAAACCTTGACGGTACGGGTATACGGGAACGTTACAGTTCAAGACTTGTATCACGCTTGCTTGGAAGTTACAAAACCTTTATGTTTATTGGAAAAGATATAAGAGTAATCAAAAAAATGGGTGGTTAATATAGATAAATTTATTGACAATTATCTATTGTGTATGATATACTGACGAAGTCACAGATGGGGGATTAGCTCAGCTGGGAGAGCGCTTGGCTGGCAGCCAAGAGGTCAGGGGTTCGAGCCCCCTATTCTCCACCACCTAAAAAAACCGCTTAAACATTACGTTTAGGCGGTTTTTTTATCTTTCTTTAATAACATACTCTATATTTCTATTTTCCTCACTGTATAAGAATTAAGATACAAGTTGTGTGTTTGGGGCTTTTAGCGGCACAGCTTAATTTTATCTTTGGTTAACTCAAAATTGTGTTGATTAGTTACATATTAAGAGCGATTAACCCCGAAAATATGGAATTGATATTAAAATCTTGAAAATAGTTTAAATTCATATGGACTATGAGAGAGTTTTGTGAGATAATAAAGGTACATTTGGCTGATGTCAAAAGTAAATTTATTTTATATACAAGGCATTTTGCAATATAGTGTCATGTAAGCCATATGTGTCGTGTAAAACCCTATGAGCCTTACTATTAGGCTATCGCAAAAGTAGTATATTTAAAAGAGAGGAAGTAAAAAAGATATGTTTCCATGCCAAAGAATTATGCTGGGTCAAGCTAAAAGAAACGGTTCTGAATATAAGTTTGAATGTGAATGTGTTGGATTTGTTGCAGATGTTTCGGTAGAAGATGATAAACCATTTCCACCGCTTGCACAAATGAAATTCATTGAGGATATGTGCAACAGAAAATGTCCGGGACTAAACCCACCAAAACAAAAGAACTAAAAAAGCTTAGAGGTTGCTGCAAAATATTTTGCAGCAACCTCTTTTTATTAAAACGTGTTATCCAATACTTGCTTCAGTTGCTTTCATAGCCTCCAAAGTTCTGTTTAGCAGGTCGTCCAATTCCCAGCCCAACATATCAGCACCTTTTTGTATGGCGTCCCTTGAACAGCCTGCCGCAAATGCAGGTGATTTATATTTCTTTTTCAGCGATTTCAGTTCCATATCCATTAC
>JAVVRS010000109.1:1421-5441 GCA_036654595.1 Oscillospiraceae bacterium
GTTCATCGGTTGCAAACAATGCTTTTTCCATTGTATGTTCTGGTTTTGCTTCGGAAGCGGTCATGCCATAACCATGGCTTGCAGTAGCATGAATTAAGCGTTCATCAAGACCACGTTCACGCATGATTTGTTGGCTTTTAACACAATGTTCTTCAGGGTACATACCAAAGTCAAGGTCATGCAACAAGCCAACCAAGCCCCAAAAATCTTCCTCATCACTATAGCCCAGTTCTTTTGCAAAGTAACGCATTACACCTTCAACGGTTTTGGCGTGTTTAAGATGAAAAGGGTCCGTGTTAAATTCTGTAAGCAATTGCCAAGCTTGTTCTCGTGTAATTGAAGTGTTCATAATAATATCAGTCCTTTTTATATAGAATATTTTGTAAGATGAATTTAAAGAGGTTACTTTAATCATTTTAAGTTTCTTTTTAACAAAAGTCAATCACTCACAATGTTAATAAAAAAATCACAGTAATATTGTACAATATATACATTTATTTTCTCGTTGACGTTGACATTCGTGGAGCAATAAAGTATAATTTAAGCCTAATACAGACTATTGGTATAATAAAAAAGGAGCTAAATTATGGAGAATATTAAATCGGATATTACACAGCTTATTGGCAACACACCGCTTTTACAGATGAACAATATACAAAAACGTCATAACCTAAAAGCAAGACTGGTGGCAAAGCTTGAATATTTTAACCCGGCAGGCAGTGCTAAAGACAGAGCCGCCGCCGCAATGATAGCTCGTGCTGAACAAGATGGTTTGCTGAAAAAAGGTTCGGTTATTATTGAACCTACCAGTGGAAATATGGGAATTGGACTCGCAGCTGTCGGTGCATCAAAGGGTTACAGTGTAGTGCTGACAATGCCGGAAACAATGAGCATTGAAAGAATTAAGCTGCTAAAAGCCTATGGTGCAGAAATCGTTTTGACAGATGGTACAAAAGGTATGCAGGGTGCAGTTGAAATGGCAAATCAATTGCTGGGTGAAATACCAAACAGTTGTCTGATGGGACAGTTCTACAATCCGGCAAATCCTGCTTCACACAGAGCAACAACAGGTGTAGAAATTTGGAACGATACAGACGGTAAGGTTGATATCTTTGTTGCCGGAATTGGTACCGGAGGTACAATTTCAGGCGTTGGTGAGTATTTGAAATCGCAGAATAAAGGTGTAAAGATTGTAGGTGTAGAACCGGCGTCCTCACCGCTTTTAACCCAAGGCAAAGCAGCTGCCCATAAAATACAGGGTATAGGTGCAAACTTTATCCCCGAAAATTTTAATCGTGAAATTTGTGATGAAATTATTGCAGTAACTGATGAGCAAGCATTTGATACAGCAAAAGAAATTGCTGTAAATGAAGGTATTTTAGTTGGAATTTCATCAGGTGCGGCAGTTTATGCTGCAATGCAACTTGCTTTAAAACCCGAAAATAACGGTAAAATTATAGTTGTACTTTTACCTGATACAGGAGAAAGATATCTGTCAACCTTTGTACAGGTCTGAATTTAAGACAAAACTCCGTTTTAACCGGGGAGTGTGGTATATGAACAAAAAAGTAATGGTCGCAATGAGCGGAGCAGTTGAAAGTTCTGTGGCGGCGGCACTGATTTATGACCGTGGATATGATATTTGCGGTGTTACACTCAAATTCTTTGGTGATGAAGATTTGGGATTGTATGGTAATAATGCCAACTGCTTTTTAGAGGACGTACGAGAAGCAAAAAATCTTGCCTCAAATATGGAGTTTAATCATTATGTATTTAACTTTGGAATGTCTTTCCATACCGAGGTGATTACAAGATTTACACAAGGATATATAAATGGAAATACTCCTAATCCATGTATAGACTGCAAACGCTATATTACCTTTGAAAAACTGTTTGACAGAGCAATGCTTATGGGTTTCGATTATATTGCTACAGGGCATTATGCCAGAGTGGTATTTGATGAAGATAAAAACAGATATCTTTTGAAACGTGCAAAAGATAAAAGTAAAGACCAAAGTTATCTGCTATATTTTATGAGCCAAAAAAAACTTGCTAAAAGCTTATTTCCATTAGGAGATTTGATGGAAAGCGAAGTTCACAGGTTGGCACAGGAAAAATATACGGTAAATACAAACAGAACTGATGGAATAGAATTGTGTTTTGTACGAGGCGGTAATGTTAGCGAATTTTTGGAAAATTCTATGGGTATGCACTCAAGAGAAGGACTGTTTATTGATAAAAGCGGTAAAGTTTTGGGAACACATAAAGGTATTGTACATTATACTATAGGGCAAAGAAAAGGAATTGGTCTTAGCTTTGCTACACCACAATATGTAATTCATAAAGATGTGATGAATAATACCATTACTCTTGGAGAAAAATCAGATTTGTTTTCTCAAAGTTTAATTGCAGATGATTTGAATTTTATTGCTATATCGGAACTGAGTAAACCGATGAGAGTATCTGCACAGACTCGTTTTAGAGAAGCAGAATCACCGGCAATCATAAGCCCAATTGGAAAAGGCAGGGTAAAAGTTACCTTTGATACCCCACAAAAGGCTGTGACCGCCGGGCAAGCGGTGGTATTTTATGATAATGACATCGTTGTTGGCGGTGGTACGATTATAGAGTAAGGCAGAGCATGGGGCGGCACAATAATGAGGTTCGCCCCTGCGGGGGCGAACCTCATTGCGGCGGCGGAGCCGCCGTTCACGTTGCTTGCAACGTGAATTTGTGCCGCCCCATTTTACGCCAACACAACAAAAAAAGAGCCTCGCTACTTTCGTAGCGAGGCTCTTTTACATATATAGGAGGAGAATTAATGATTATCGTAGTGAACGTGAAGCAATTCGTGGTTTCTTCCTTTGATAACATTCTTGTAAAGGAAGTCCATTGCAGGGTTTTGATTAGAAACTTTAAGTTCATAAGCAGAATCGGAGTTATATAGACCTTGACCACGAACTTGTTTGCCGGCGTCAGTAGTTTTAGGTTGACCTGCACCACCAACACAACCGTTTGGACAAGCCATAACTTCAATTAGGTGATAGAACAATTCGCCGGATTCAATTTTTTCCATGAAAGCAGGCATATTGTTAAGACCATGAACAACAGCAATTTTAACATCAAGGTCGCCAACTTTAACAGTAGTTTCTTTTACGAAATCGAAGCCACGAAGACCACAAGTAGCAGAAAGTTCAACTGTTTGAGGAACCGGAACATTAAGTACAGCATTAGCAACATAACGAACAACAGCTTCAGCAACGCCGCCTGTTACACCAAAGATTACAGCACCGCCGGAACCATAGCCAAATGGATCTTCAGCAGCAGTGTCAGGAAGATTAACGAAATCAATACCTGCTTCTTTGATTAATTCGGAAAGTTCAACAACAGTAAGAACAACTTCAGTTACACGAGTGCCGTCATAATCAAATTCTGTACGAGCAGCTTCATATTTTTTAGCTGTACAAGGCATGATAGCACAAGATACAACTTCTTCATTTTTCATAACTTTATGATATTCTCTTGTGAAAGGAGATTGCATTTGCATTGGGCTTCTGCAAGTAGAAATGTTAGGCATATATTTTGGATAATTCTTTTCAGCATAACGAATCCAAGCAGGACAACAAGATGTAAACATTGGGAATACACCGTTTGTTTTTACTCTTTCAAGGAATTCATTTGATTCTTCAAGAATGGTAAGGTCAGCAGAAACGTTGGTATCATAAACATAATCAACACCAAGTTGTTTCAAAGCAGTAACCAATTTGCCGGTAACATCAGTACCTTGTTTGATACCAAACAATTCACCCAAACCTACACGAACAGCAGGAGAGAACTGAACAGCAACTTTTTTGTTTTTGTTAGCAAGCAAAGCTTTAAATCTGTCTTTGTCATCTTGAATTTTGATTGCTCCGAAAGCACATTGTGCTACGCAATAACCACAGTTTACGCATTTTGCATGGTCAATTTCATGTTTAACCTTAACGGCACCTTTGATTGCACCTGCAGGACAGTTTCTTG
>JAVVRS010000110.1:0-2853 GCA_036654595.1 Oscillospiraceae bacterium
GGTCATATCGTCCGGCGGTTCGCCGGTGCGGTCATATCGTCCGGCGGTTCGCCGGGGTTCGCCGGCGGACTAGACTTTTTTCATATTGGATACTACCAACGAAACTACTGTTGCAATGCTCTGATAAAGCAATATATGGAAAAATCCTAAATCTGATATATTTCCTTGCAGTGTCAGTAAGGCTACAATACCATACCCCGCCACTACAAAGAATAATTGTAAAATTAAACCCAAATTGATTACTTTTTTCACTGCCAATGCACCCGAAATACAACGTAATAATGCTACTCCGCTACCAATAAACCCAACCTTTGCCGGCATCTCTTTAGGTTCTTGACACAATTCATCATATAAAACTTGTGCTTTTGCAGATGCAATATGCACATTTTCTTTTGGATATCCCAAAACTTGTTCAACTTTTTTAGGTGTAATATTAGGGTCCTCAGTGCGTATAAATAAGTGCATACCATCACTGTTTAAGGTGTCAAGTAATTTTATTGTTTCTTCCGTTGCACCATATGAAACTATCAGCATTGCACACAATACGCCCGAATGTGCAAGATATATTACATCTTTTTCATCATCTGTAAATTTTGCTTCAAATTCGGGTTTTGGTGGTGTAATTCCAAAATTACTCATAAGTTCTCTTGTACCAATCAGTACTTCATTACCTGCAATCTCTGCTGCAAGTCCCATTTTATCAACATACTGTACACCATCAACTTTACGCAGTAATTTTAAATTGCCGTCCAAAATTTGACTGAATACTGCTGATAATGTGCTTTCTCTTGAACAAACAACACTTGCCGCATCTATAAGCACTGTATCAATACGACTTTCATCAAAGGTCTTTATCCCATGCAAAACAAGCTGTTCGGGAGCAAACAACTCACTTGCCGATACAACTGCACCCTCAAGGTCATAACAAGCTTCAACGGCATCATATCCGCTTACCATTGCCCCGATTTTTGTAAGCTTGGCACTCAATCTGTCCATTGGCATATTAATAATAATTGTTGTGGTAAATGAAGAACATACTGTAAGCACTCCCGCTAAAGTGGCAAGTGCTGAACATATATCTTTACCCGATGTAAAATATGATGCTATTGCCAAAGCAACTGCACCTGCAAGACAAATAGGTGATAAAAATTTATATATAACATCACCTTGGTCTTCTTGATAACTGAGTTCTAAAAAATCCGACAGATGATTTGTTGGCTGACCATATGCAATATCATAATTTTCAAGCTCTGCATATTTTGTCAAATCACTGAGCAATACATTTTCCGTTATCAAGCCCATACCTTTTTTGTCACCCTCATAAGCTATTAACTTAAAGTTTCTTGCGACACGATTACTGAGCATTATTTTACCTAATAAATTAAAAAGAAATCCTATAATAACCACTGATAAAAACAAATTTGTATTACGAAGAAGAAATGCGTCCGGGTGCATAATATAGATAATACCCTGTCCTACACAAGCAATACTTGCAAGTGCAAGCAAAGTATCAGAATCTCCTCTCATGCGAAAAAGTGAAAATAATCCCGAACCAACTATATTGCTGCATATAAGCATAGAAATAATTAATATAACAGTATGTGCTGCCAAAAACATTTTAGGTTGTGTTTCCGGCCACATTATTTCAGGTAATGGAATTTTAGTTGATAACACTGAACAGGAAAGATATATTGAACAAAGCATTAATATAAAAGTTATAATCAATCGCACATTAAGTCCAATTTTAATTGATTTAAAATCTGCTATAATTGATGGTTTATCTGCCACAGAAGTATAATCATCTATTGATGCTTCTTTAGGTTTCTTTTTTGGCATTGATATTCTTTTAGCTGCTTTTTCATCTTCACTGTAATCAAAATCTTCCATTCCAAAATTCATCTGCAATTCTTTTGGATTAAATGATAATGTTTCTTTTGTATGTGTTTTACCAAATCCCATATCCGATGCTTCTGTACCATTTTGAACATTTAATGGCGGCACTTTAGGTATATCTGTTCTTGTGTCTTCATCAACATCATCATAAAATGACCTTTTTACATTTTTAAACACATCTTCCGCTACATCTTTTGATTCTTGTTTTAATGGTTCTTGCTTTTGTTTTACAAAGCGTTCAAAATCATTTTGCTTCTTTATTTCTTCTTGTTCTTGCTCATATTCTTCTTTATTACGTTTAAGTCTATTGGTAAAAAGATTTTCTTTGGGTGGTATCTCTGCTTTATTACTTTGAATTGTTTCTTTCTTTACCTTTTCAAAATAATTTTCTCCCTCGTCGTCCTCTTGCTTAGAATTTACACGCTGTTTTAATCTGTTCGCAAAAGGTCTTTCTTTTACCTCCGTGGCTGTTTCATGCTTAGCGAGCGGTTGGGTTTTTGGTGTTTCCGCAGATATTTTTGCAGCAAAATTTTGTCCCTTACTCTCGTTTGGGACACTTTGCTGTGCTTGTTTCTTACTGCGAACCTCCGCTAAGATATCATCTACATTATAGTTCTTATCCACTTCGATTTTCTCCTTTTCCGGATATGCGTGTTAAGGTAGCACCACACAATTTAGCTTTGCTTATTGCCGCACACAAGTTTTTATCATATGAAAAAAATCCCGACCGAATTTCGTAAAGTAAGACGGAATTGGCGGCACAATAGCTACCAAAGCATTAGCTTTAAGTTGTTTGGTGTTGTCCTAATGCGAACCTCGTGGTATTCTGCCCCGCCGGTAGACGGCGGTCAAGCTTGACCGCCGTCCGTATTGCCCCCCCGAGGCGGCCATGTGCGGATTTTCCCCCCGTAGGGGCCAAACCGCCCCGGCGGGGCCGAACCCCAAACCCCCGCTAGGTTT
>JAVVRS010000110.1:2863-5437 GCA_036654595.1 Oscillospiraceae bacterium
GGCGGCCCGGCCTTCGTTTTGCCCCCCCGGGGGGGTAATTTGGGGTTTTGCCCCCTTTGGGGGCACACCCCCCACCGGCGGGGCAGAAGCCAAAGCCCCGTAGAGTTTTGGGGCGACACAACAAAAAAGCTGATTATCGCCGCAAATTTAATGCTTTGCCTATTTGCGTGGAATATCTCCACGTTGTCTTGTAATTTCATACATAAGTATACCTGCGGCTACAGATGCGTTTAAAGAATAAAATCACATTGTTCTTTTAAAAGCTTGCTTATACCTTCACCTTCGGCACCTATAATAAGAGCTATCGGACCTGTCATCTCTTGTGAACACCATGGTGTACCGTCCATATCTGCTCCATATACCCAAACGCCACGTTTTTTCAGTTCTTTTACGGTATATACTAAGTTTGGTACCCTTACTACAGGCATATATTCAATTGCACCTGCACTGGTTTTTGCAACTGCAGCGGTTAATGATACCCCTCTGCGTTTTGGTATAATAATACCATGTGCACCTGCTGCTTCTGCCGTACGAATAATCGCTCCTAAATTATGTGGGTCTTCTATAGAATCTGCAATGATTATAAATGGAGGTTTATCTCCTGCTTTAGCAAATATATCATCTATCTCAGAAAAACTGTGACATGCTACCGTTGCCACTACACCTTGATGATTTACACCTTCTGCCATTGCATCAAGTTTTTGTGAGGTAACTTCTTTTATTGGTACTCCTGCTTTTTTGGCAAGTGCTATAACCTTTGCCATTGATGTTTCGCTGCCTTTTAAAATATATACGCTATCCATATCTCTTTCGCTTTTAAGTGCCTCGCCTACTGCATTTTTGCCTGCGATAACCTGTGTTTTGCTTTGTTCTTGTTCTAGTTCTAAATCTTTCACTTTGTTGTCCTATCCGTCGCATAGCGACTTAAATTTATCTGATTGCCCTCATAATTCCGTTTTGGGTCAAAAAACGTTCATAGTTTTGCGAAACGCTTATCTTACCTTTCGCTGTATTGCCTTGTAGTGGTTCGTCGCCGGGGCGGCACAATCAAGGGCGACCTTCGGTCGCCATTGAGGCGGCTTACGCCGCCTGCGGCACTAAAGTGCCGCATTGTGCCGCCCCATCTTACGCATCTCATCAAAGAGTATGTCATGTAATGGTTCTCCGTGTTATTATACCAAAAAAAGCCTTGTGTAACAAGTGGTAAGCCCTGTTAGAATGTATTGCTTTTATTAATAAAATCACAGATTCTTTTGCAGCATGGCAAAAGAAGCTGTAAGCAAGGTTCTTAGTTTTAAAAATATCATTAAAATAAACCGATGATGAATAAGGTAATAAAACAACCTAACAAACAAGCCAAGGTAAGTTGAACCATTTTTTTAAAAACAGCAAGTCTGAAAAAACTTATTTTATTATCCTTTTGCATTGTGGCAATATATTGATTTGCGTGTTCTTCCAATGATTTATCAGCATCAACCTCTGCATTTTCCCGAACATATAAGATTGCTTTTTCAAAAAAACGATTTTCCATATCATTTATCTCAATAATAAGCTTATTTGTACCTCTCACCATCATTACACCGTCCTCATTAACAAAATATTTTAACTGTTATACATAGTATTTTCAACCTTGTACTAAGTTATACCGTTAATTTTAACAATACTTTCAAGTTAACTTTTTTGCTGCAATGTTGAAAACTCTGTTGAAAGCGGTGAAAACAAAAGCAGTTTTAAACAATATATACTATTTGTAATAAGATTTTCAATCTTTTCTTCCACTTCTATGTTGAAAACTCTGTGGAGAGCGTGGAAAACCCTCATAAATTCAGCATTAAATTATCAACACTTTAATCAAAACATATATTTCCAAATTAATACTACAAAGTGTAATATTAATTTTTCGCTAAAAAAATCTTTTTAATGACAAAATTATACATATTATGAAGATATTTTCTCTAATATCCGCCAAAAAGCGTGGTTGCATACGAATAATATCTACCATTTATCTCCTTTGTGTATATTCCGACACCTATATATTCAAATTCCGGCACTATCATTGTTTCATAATGTGATGGGCTTTCTTTCCACTGTCTAAACCATTCCTCTGCTGTACGGTCAATAGGACGATTGGAATCTGCCATAGCTAAATTTTCTCCTACACTTGTATAATCTGTAGGTATATCATTTTCTATAACTGTATTCCATGCTTCTCCTGTCGGACGTTTATGTTCAAATTTTCCTGCCTGACATAGCTCTTTACTTCTAAGTCTTGCTGCTGTTTGTAAATTTTCATCATACTCTAAAGCACTCAGCCCAAGAGATTCACGTTCTCGGTTTATCTTTCTGATTACTGCTTCTTCCGTTTTTGAATCAAAATACTTACCTGTCAATTTAATAGCGGGCTTTTCTGCTTCAACGGTTTTAGGCTTTTCTTCTTTTTTAAGTGCTTCATCTTCTGCCGCTAAACGCTCTTGTTCAGCTTTTAAGGCTGCTTGTTGTTCGGCAATTTTTTTTTGCTCTGCTTGCTTTTGTGCCGCTTGTTGTTCTGCTGCAATTCTCTGTTGTTCGGCAATT
>JAVVRS010000111.1:0-5433 GCA_036654595.1 Oscillospiraceae bacterium
TACAAGGTGTAGATTATCAGCAAAGCAGTGAAAGACAATATATTGATGGAGATATTGCACCTAATATAATTGGTCATATAGGTATGCTTACAGCAGAAGAATATAATGTGCTTACTGAAGAAGGTAAGACTTTTTCAAGTAAAAAATCTAATTATTCCGACAGTAAAAAATATCTTTTAAGTGACCGAATAGGTAAAGATGGTATTGAAAATGCGATGGAAGAAGAATTGCGTGGAAGTACAGGAACAAGACAGATTGTAATGAATAATAAAGGTGATGTGTTAGATTATTCAATTACAAAAGAACCTACTCCGGGTAATACCGTTGCACTTACCATTGATAGCAATTTACAACGTAAAGCACAACAAGCACTTGAAAAGGAAATACATTATCTCAATCAAAATGCACCGGAGGGTAAAGGTCGTGAAGCTGATGCAGGTGCTGTAGTTGCAATTGATATTAAAACAGGTGATGTACTTGTTGCTGCTAATTATCCGTCATACAATCTTGAAACCTTTGGACAGGATTTTGAAGAACTTAATAAAGATCCACTTAAACCAATGGTAAATCGTGCATTAATGGGACAATATCGTCCGGGGTCTTGTTTTAAACCTATTGTAGCAACTGCCGGTTTGGATAATGGTATAATAGACCCTACATCAACGGTAAATTGTACTTATCAATATACTTTTTATGACGATTATCAACCATATTGTTTATCACGTCATGGCCCTATTAATGTATACAGTGCAATTAAACACAGCTGTAATATCTTTTTCTATGATGTAGGGCGTCGTGTAGGGATAGATGAAATTAATAAATATGCGACAGGCTATGGTATTGGTCAACCTACAGGGGTTGAAATCGGTGAAGGTAAAGGACGACTTTCTTCTCCGGAATTCAGTGCCTCTATGGGTGTGAAATGGGAAGCCGGCAATGTATTACAAGCTTCAATTGGGCAGCTTGATACCGAAGCTACACCAATTCAACTGGCTAATTATGCAGCAACCATTGCCAATAAAGGTCAACGTATGAAACTTCATTTAGTGAAAAATATTCAAACTTTTGATTTTAAACAAACTCTTTATCAAAGTGACCCTGCTATAGCAAGTAAAATGGATACACCACCCGAAGTCTTTAATGTAGTGCGTGATGCTATGGTACAAACTCAACGCAGTGGTTCAGCATACTCATTCCTTGGAGATTATCCAATTGATATTGCCTGTAAAACAGGTACTCCCGAAACCACTAAAACAGGTTTGCCAAACTCTACTTTTATTTGTTTTGCTCCTGCTGAGGACCCTCAAATTGCAATAGCGGTTGTTATTGAAAAAGGTTGGCATGGATATACAGGTGCACCTGTGGCAAGAGCAATATTTGATGAATATTTCTTTGGTAATTCAGCTCCTGCTATAAATCAGCCAAATGGCACAGTGCTTGAATAAAGCTTATAGCGTAACATTCGCCCTCGCAGGCGTAGTTCGGGGCACCCACACGAGTACTCGTGTGGGTGCCCCGAACTACGGTATTGCCGCAAAGCGGCAATACACGTCATAGGCAGCGTCGGAAGACGCTGCCTATGACGTCTGCGAGGGCGAATGTAGCGGAGATGAAGTGTTTCCCTTAGAAACCGAATTTTTTGAAAAAAATCGAGTAAAACTTTTAAAGCTTGTATAATCTTTAGCCTTACTGCACAAACAAACTTATTTATTTGTAAAATAATAAGGCGGTTTGCCACAGGCAGATACTATTTAGCAGGGATATATTTATTTATAATTTCTTTGGCAGCATCATTGTCGTCCATAACCAGCAAAATCAAATAGTCACCTTGCTCAAAAATTACAGCATTTTCACAGCGTGAATAAGAATTATAAATATCATAATTTTCATACTCACGAGTAAGGTCATCTAAACGGCTTTCTAACTGCAATTTTACATTTGCAACATTTTCAGGATATGGCTTAATAATATAAGTATCCATTACACCATAGCCATCTTTAGAATAACGAATATCATAAGCATCAATATCATCTAAATTAAAATGTAAAAGTTCAGTCAGCTCTTTATCATCTACATCACTGATACCTTTTACTTTACAATTGCGATATATTTCATCTAAAGCACCTGAAGTATTTGCGGTATCTGTTGTTATTGGTTGTGATTTAGGTGATTTACTGCTTTCGGTATGTGCAACAGTACCACAGCCACTAAATGCTAAAATCAACATTGTCATTATACTTAGTAGTATTATTTTTAAACAGTATTTCATTTATTATGACCTCCTATTATATTAGTAAGTTTTGGGTGAAACTGCCCCACAGGCGTGTATTTGCCACAATGTGGCAAATACACTAAATTGCCGTATTACGGCAATTACAGACAGAAAACCATTTATGGTTTTCTGTCTGCCTGTGGGGCAGTGCTGATAAAGTAAATTTTAAAGTATACCTTTAAGTATATTGATTTATTAAAAGGTGTCAAGAAAAAATGAAGTAGATTATGTAAAAGGAAGGATTGTACAGGTGAAAATACGAACAATTTACGGCTTGTTCATAAAAGAATAACAAGCTTTCGCCAAATAAAAACAGCAACCTCTTTATTACTTAGGAGTTTTATGTTAGAATGATATTAACTTAATTTTGGAAGGATTGAAAAATTTGCTATTTGATAATAATAACCCCGATGTCAAGATGTTTTCGTATATGATGATTGCATTTTTTGTATTGGTTGCAATTGGTTATGTTGTTTATTTTCTTAATGAGAAAAAACAATATGAAACAGGAGTACTGGGCAAAAAACGATTAGACAAAATGTTGCGAGGATATGCAAAAGTTCGTAATTTTAAAGTGCTTAGTGATGTAACAATTACAGATGGTAAAAGTACTATGGTTGCTGACCATATTTTGGTCGGATTTTTTGGCGTGATAATTATGTCTAATTTACAAGGCTTTGGAGAATATTTTGGTGGCAATAGTTTAGAACAATGGAGTTTTCTTGAAAAACGAAGCTCAAATGAAAAGAAAGAAACAAAACCTAAAGTTTATTTGGAAAATCCTTTGTTTAATCTTTCTAAAACAGAAGAACTTGTAAAACGCAAACTTGCTGCTCAGAAAATTTACAATATACCACTTGAAACATTTGTTGTCTTTTCTGCACCTGATGGCAGAGTGACATATAATGGTGAAAAAAATCCTAAATTAGTAGCATTTTCTTTCTTTAAAAAGCTGCTGAAAAATTCTCAATATGAGAAAGATAACAATGTTGATGTTGTGGCAATTACTGAATTGTTAGCTAAATAAGGCAATAAGATACATAAAAGCAGAGGACAGGCAACGCAGGTAACAATGCTTTGCTTGTCCTTTTGTTACCTTGCAGTGTGAAGTTTGCACGGGTGGGGGCGGCACAATGCGGCACTTCGTGCCGCAGGCGGCTTTGCCGCCGCAAGGGCAACCGGAGGTTGCCCTTGATTGTGCCGCCCCCACACCGTTGCAAAGCTCGAAGAAAGTTACACCGAATAAGATGGTATCTGTAAATATGTGCTAAAAATGATTGTGGTTCGCCGACAGATAATAAACTGTAAAGGGAGGAAGAATATGGCATTAGATGGGATTTTTTTAAGACAATTACAACATGAAATATATAATTGGGGAATTGGTGCAAGAGTAGATAAAATTGCACAGCCCTCACGAGAAGAACTGATTATAACAATGCGGCAAAAAGGTTCAACACGCAAATTGCTGATTTGTATGAATGTAGGCAACCCAAGAATAAATTTTACAGAAACAAAGGTAGAAAATCCAATGTCACCACCAATGTTTTGTATGCTTTTAAGAAAACATATTTCAGGAGCAAAACTTTCTGATGTAAAACAAATTGGATTAGATAGAATATTACATTTATGTTTTGATACAACAAATGAATTAGGTGACCCTGTTACACTTATACTTGCAGTAGAAATCATGGGTAGACATAGTAATTGTATATTTATTGGTGCCGATGGCAGAGTAATTGACAGCATAAAACGTATTGATATAGAAATGTCCTCGGTAAGACCAATTTTACCGGGTATAACTTATACTTTACCACCACAACAAAATAAACTTAATTTGGAACAAATAACAACAGTAGAAGCATTAACAACCCTCAAAAATGCTAAAGATATACCTTTAAGCAAAGCTTTACTTAATACCTTTGAGGGATTATCACCACTGATATGCAGAGAAATTGCATTAGCGGTTGATATCAATGATAATGTAATTTCACAGCAAAATGAAATGGTATTTAATGAACTGACAAAGTATATAGAACAATTAAAATTAATGGTAACTACAGGAATATGTACACCAACAACTATATTACAGCTGACAGGTAAACCATCAGATTTTTCTTTTATGCCAATATTACAATATGGTAATTCTATGCAAATCAAAACATATCCCTCATGCAGTGAATTGCTTGATGAATTTTACAGCCGTCGTGATTTAATGTCAAGAATGAAGGTAAGAAGCAGTGATTTGCTTAAATTTCTCAGCAATGCTATGGATAGAATTACACGCAAACTTGCATTACAAGAGGTGGAACTTAAAACTTGCGGCGACCGTCAACAGCTTAAAATTTATGGTGATTTAATAAATGCCAATCTTTATGGTATGAATAAAGGTCAAGCTTCAGTTACAGTACAGAATTTTTATGATGAAGCATTACCTAATGTGGAAATTGCACTTGATATTATGCTTACACCGGCACAAAATGCACAAAAATATTACAGTGAATACCGTAAAGCTGCAACTGCTGAAGATAAATTATCAATGTTAATGAAACAAGCTCAAACTGAACTTGAATATTTAGAATCTGTATATGATTTGCTTGCCAGAGCAACTACTAATGCCGAAATTGACCAAATTCGTGAAGAACTTGCTGAAGGTAAATATCTGCGTGTACAAAAAGGCAGAGATAAATCCAGCAGTAAATTGCCGCCTAAAAAATATATCTCAGATGATGGTTTTATTATTTTAGTAGGCAGAAACAACATTCAAAATGACCGTCTTACTTTAAAAGAAAGTAAAGGTATGGATATGTGGTTTCATACCAAAGATATACCCGGTTCTCATGTTGTTGTTGTTGCTGACGGTAAAGCTATTCCCGACAGTACTTTAACTCAAGCTGCAATTATTGCAGCAGTATGCAGTAAAGCTGAAAATTCACCTAAAGTACCGGTTAATTATACACCTATTAAATATGTAAAAAAACCTGTGGGTGCAAAACCCGGAATGGTAATTTATCATGTTTATCAAACAGCTTATGTTACACCCGATGTTGAGCTGGAGAAAAGGCTGAGGGTAGTTTAATTACAAGACTTTAAATTTTACTGCAATCTCGGGCGGCACAATCAAGGGCGACCTATGGTCGCCCTTGAGGCGGCGAAGCCGCCTG
>JAVVRS010000112.1:0-5432 GCA_036654595.1 Oscillospiraceae bacterium
ATCAAGTGATTCATCATCTTCAATCCATGCAATAACATCAATTATACGGAAATTTTGTTTATCATCACGCACTACCACCTGTTTAATACCTGAGTTAATAATCATACGTTTGCACATTGAACATGGATTGGCATTTTGTACATATTCTCTGCTTGAATATTCTTTACCAACTAAATAAAGTGTTGCATCAAGCATTTCAGTACGAGGTGCATGAATAATTGCATTTGCTTCTGCATGAACACTACGGCAAAGCTCATATCGTTCGCCACGAGGGACATTCAGTTTTTCTCTTGTACAATAACCAAGGTCACTGCAATTTTTACGACCTCTTGGTGCTCCAACATAACCTGTAGATACAATTTGGTCATTTTTAACGATAATTGCACCAAAATTTCTTCTTAAACAAGTACCTCTGGCAAGTACTGTTTCTGCAATATCAAGATAATAATTTGTTTTATCAACTCTGGCCATAAATATATAAGCCTCCTATATGTAAATTTAACTTAAATCTAATTGTATGATATTTTTTAAGGTTTGACAAGTGTTATAATATGATGTTACTATTTGATGTAATAAAACCAATTAAGGTTTTATTACATTTTATTTAAATGTCGGTGCAAGATTTTGCATACGCAAATGCACCATGACAGATTATACCGCAATCGCTTTGCGATTACGGCATAATAAAACTTAACAGAATGAGGTACTATATAATGAGAAATCTTTCCGATATAAATACAATCAAAGAACTTCTTCGTAAACATGGCTTTACCTTTTCAAAAGCATTGGGACAAAACTTTATTATTGACCCGAATATTTGTCCGCAAATGGCTGAAATGTGCGGTGCCGACAGCGGAGTTGGTGTTATAGAAATTGGTTCAGGTATTGGCGTTTTAACAACTGAACTTGCACAACGTGCAGATAAAGTAGTCTGTATTGAACTGGACCAACGTTTATTACCTATTTTGAATGAAACTTTAAGCGATTTTAATAATATTACCATTATAAATGAAGATGTATTAAAGGTTGATTTGCTCAAACTTATTGAAGAACAATTTTCAGGTCTTGAAGTTGTTGTTTGTGCCAATCTTCCTTATTATATCACTTCACCTATTATAATGAATATTCTTGAAGCAAAACTACCGGTTAAATCAATCACTGTTATGGTACAAAAAGAAGCCGCCGGCAGGCTTTGTGCCGAAGCAGGTACACGAGAAGTTGGTGCTGTTACCATTGCCGTACGCTATTACAGTGAGCCGCAAATTTTATTCGGTGTGGACAGAACCTCTTTCATGCCTTCACCCGATGTTGATTCCTCTGTAATTAAATTTGATATTTTACCCACTCCGCCTATTAAAGTAAATGATGAAAAAATATTTTTTAAAGTAGTTAAAGCTGCTTTTGCTCAACGAAGAAAAACACTTAACAATACTTTATCCTCCTCTTTAGGTATGAGTAAACAAGAAATTGCCGATATTTTAGAAAAAGCAGAGCTTAAACCTACTTCAAGAGCTGAGGAACTTTCAATGGAACAGTTTGCTACCCTTGCAAATTTGTTCGCAGTGTTGTAAAATAGTACAGTCAGTATGTTAACTGCAATAAAATTAAAAATAAAAAAGGACGGTAACTTTTTATGATGGAAAAAACCTATATCATGCTTAAACCCGATGCAATTAAAAGAGGTTTGATGGGCGAAGTTATTTCAAGAATTGAAAGAAAAGGCTACAAAATTACCAATGCTAAAATGATGATGTTGAACGAAGCTATTCTTAAAGAACATTATGCTCACATTGCCGATAAACCATTTTTCCCTGAAATTGTTGAATACATGACAAGCGGCCCTGTATTTGGCATGATTGTTGAAGGCGAAAACGCTGTTAAAGGCATGAGAATTATCATGGGTGCTACTAAGTTTGAAGAAGCTACTGCCGGTACAATTCGTGGCGATTATGCTTTCTCTACTGCTGAAAACATTATTCATGGTTCTGATTCCGTTGAAAACGGTGAAATCGAAATCAAAAGATTTTTCGGTTAATTATTTACTTTTTTAAGAGGATTTTAATATGTTTAAGCTAAAATCCCCTGATGGCACCAATAATCTCTGCGATAAAAATTTAAAAAGATTGCAGCTGTCACAAACTCCTCTCATCTCTCAACGTAAGCTTGCTTTGCAATTGCAGGTATCGGACTATGATGTAGATAATCATTTTATATGAAGAATAGAAAATGGCGAAAGATTTGTAACAGATATAGAATTACACCTGCCGGCTGAAGCACTTCATATTCCTTTATAGGAGCTTGTTAAACAGTCGCATTAACAAAAACATGGACAGCTTTTTTGGCTGTCCATGTTTTTTGTTTATTTTATTATCCCAGATAATTTACAGGGTTTTTGTAACTGCCATTAACTATAACTTCAAAATGCACATGAGGTCCCGTAACTCTGCCGGTACGACCTGCTGCCGCAATGGTTTGCCCTTGATTAACGTGTTGTCCAGGTACTACATTTAAGGAGCTGTTATGGGCATAACGTGTCTTAATACCACCGCCGTGATTAATAATAACTTGATATCCGTAAGCACCGCCCCAACCTGCCGCTTCAACTGTACCGCCTGCCGATGCAACAACCGGTGAACCATAGGTTCTGCCGCCGCTGTAAACAAGGTCAATACCTGTATGATTGTTATAACCCCAATAGCCACAGCTTATATAGCTGCCCGGCAATGGATTTATAAAGTTTCCTACTTGACCGCCTGTTGCTTGGCTTACATACTGAATAGGTTTCATTGTTCCTACTGTAATATGCTGTGCTACAGGTTCTGAAATTATATTTGTACTTACAGGTAAACGTTCTGTTTCCAAACCGTTTATTAATGTTATCTGTTCGGTAATTTCACGCTGACCATTTTTACCTTGAATGGTAATCTTATCATTACCAATCAATCTTGAACTGTCTTGTGTTTTAACCACCGAGAATGGTATATCTTCTTTATAAGTTTCTGTTCTTATTACTTTAGTACTTAAAAATGGTTCAGCTTGTTCAATTAAAAGTTCTTTACCAACTAACAAGGATTCATCTATACCCGGATTTAATTCCATCAATGCCTCAAGCTTTGTATCTGTTTTATCCGCAATCAACCATGCTGAATCTCCATCTTGTACAACATATGTTCGTTTTGCATTTACCTGTGATGTTAATTTTTGTTCAATTGCAGCAACATCTGTAATTGAATTAACAGGATACAATCCCGAAACCAATTTAATATCTTTGACAAATGCAACCTGTTCATTTTCCGCACCCGAAGAAGCCTGTAGTTTAATACGTTTTAACAGGTCAATAATTTCATTGCCATTTTCAACCGCTCCGACCAAACTGTTATCTACATACAATCCATCAGCTTCCAATAAATCATTAACTGAGGACGCAATAATTCTATCACTGAGTGTATACACATCAGTGAGAGGTCGTTTATCTTTTTTTTCAAATGTAAATACAGGTATAAATTGTGCTGCTTCTGTTTCTCCATCATGAATAATACGTTTTTTCACTTCTTGTTGTGCTTGTTCAAAAACTGCTTCATTTTGAATGTATCCCATATGAACATTATTATATTCAACTGAAATAATATAATTCATACTTACATAATGCTGAATTGTTCCTATTAATATAAAAAATGCCACAATCGGTGCCACAATATTAAAAATATCCTCAGCAAAATGTGAAATAACAGGCAAAATTGTTTGCTTAAATGTAGCACCCCATATCTTCCAATATCCGGGCGTAACTTTCCTGTCATATCTATCAACATTATCCCTAAACTGTATATATGCTTCTTTATACATATGCACAGGTATCATAACGGTGCGTACTATGCGTTTATAATTGCGGTGAGCAGATTCTTCCAATGTATGTTTATGGTTCTTAATAAACCATACAGCTCTCATAACAGCTTTTTTTATTCGTTTTTTTACCCGTCTTATTGAGCGTATTACTTGAATACCTATATAATATATAAAACGATAAAAGCCTGTTTTGTAATCATAAAAGCTTAATGGTTTGTTCTTTATGGGGAGTTTGCTCTTTTTCCCGCTTTTCTTCACAGGCTCTTGTGTTTCAGCAAGCCCGTCATCTGATTTGCGAGTCAACAATATTTCCCTCCTCTTTTACCACTCTAAAACCTTGTGGCAATGTTTAGATTTGCTTTTTTAATGCAGTTGTACTATTTATTATACAGCATTTAGGTTGCAATTTCAACCAAAATTACATTTTACAAATATACCTATTTATATTTTAATATGAATTTAATTTTTTTATGTGATAATAGTGATAGTATTTTTTATTGTACCGCAACAACATTAGCATTAAATTAAAATTTTGTAAACAAGTTTACCATAATAATGTAATATCTTGCGTCTTAGGCACAAATATTAACAGGCTTTTGGGAAGGGTACCCTTTACCCAAAATTGGCAGCGGCTGCATGGGGCGGCACAATGCGGCATAAATGCCGCCGGCGGCTACGCCGCCTCAGTGGCAACCGAAGGTTGCCACTGATTGTGCCGCCCCACATAGCAAGATTGCAATAAAATTACCGGTTAGTATCTCTCCCGGCTATTAATAAATATATTCCTGTAGATAAAAGCAGAAGTCGATGCATATATTGCACCGACTTCTATTTTACTTTAATATATCACTTTTCTGATTTGTAATCTGTAAATTATTTAATCTTTAATCTTACTTCTTCACAAGCATCTTTAATAAATTCATCAACTGTGATAACACCTTTATCGCCATCTTTGCGTGAACGTACTGCAATACTGTCCGCTTGCATTTCCTTATCACCTATAACAAGCATATATGGAACTTTTTCAAGCTGTGCTTCACGAATTTTATATCCGATTTTTTCACGGCGTTCATCAATTTCACATCTTAAACCTGCGGCTTTAAGTTTTCTTACAACTTCTTTTGCATATTCACTTTGACTGTCACCAATTGGTAGTACCCTTACTTGTTCCGGAGATAACCACATTGGCAATGCACCTGCATATTTTTCAAGCAATAATGCAATTGTTCTTTCATAACAGCCTAATGAGGTTCTATGAATGATATAAGGATATTGTTTACTGCCATCAGCAGCAACATAGGTCATTTCAAACTGACGTGCAAGCATAAGGTCAATTTGTACGGTACAAAGTGTATCTTCTTTACCATGAACATTCTTCATCTGAACATCAAGTTTAGGGCCATAGAATGCAGCATCACCAACAGATTCAACATAATTGATTTCCAAATGGTCAAGCATTTTTCTCATTAAATCTTCAGCTTCGTCCCACATTTCAGGTGTACCAATATATTTTTCTCTGTCATTAGGGTCCCATTTTGATAAACGATAGGTTAAATCTTCATATAAGCCAATATCTTGCATAATTCTTT
>JAVVRS010000113.1:0-2684 GCA_036654595.1 Oscillospiraceae bacterium
GTAAAACAGAACTTGCAAAAGCTTTGGCAGAAAATTTGTTTGATGATGAACAAAACATTGTGCGTATAGATATGAGTGAATATATGGAAAAATATTCGGTATCACGTTTAGTTGGGGCACCTCCCGGATATGTAGGTTATGAAGAAGGTGGTCAATTAACCGAAGCTGTACGCAGAAAACCATATTCAGTTGTATTATTTGATGAAATTGAAAAAGCACACAGTGATGTATTTAATATCTTACTGCAAGTGTTAGATGATGGACGTATTACAGACTCAAAGGGCAAGACGGTTGATTTTAAAAATACTATTATAATACTCACCTCAAATATTGGCTCAGAATATTTGATAGACGGCATTGACTGTGATGGTAACATTACAGATGAAGCAAAAGAACGTGTAAATCAGCTTTTGAAAACTCAATTTAAACCTGAATTTTTAAACAGACTTGATGAAATTGTATTTTACAAACCTTTAACTAAAAAAGAAATTTATCAAATTATTGATTTACTTGCTCAAAGGTTGTCCAAGCGTTTACAGCAACAACAGTTAACGCTTACAATTACCGATGAAGCAAAAAGTTTTATTGCAGACAACGCATACGACCCGCTATATGGTGCAAGACCACTTAAACGCTATATGCAGAGCAAATTGGAAACCTTAATAGGCAGAATGATTATTGCAGGACAGTTTGAACCTCAAAGCAATATTACGGTTTATGTTGATAATGGTAAGTTAGCGGTAAAAAGCTGAATACAACAATGGGCAATGCAAAATAATTGCATTGCCCATTGTTTTTCTTTAAGCGATAGTCAGCTGCTGTGGGGCGGTTCACTGTCGGAGTTATAAGATTTTATTTTCAAATTCAACTCTGCGTGAGATATCTTGCATTATAGTTTCAAATTCAGGTAAATTAAGCGATTGAGCACCGTCACACAAAGCCTCTTTAGGATTGTTGTGTACCTCAATCATCAGTCCATCAGCACCTGCGGCAATAGCAGCTTTTGAGAGAGGTGCTACCATCCAGGCAATACCGGCGGCATGACTGGGGTCAATAATAACAGGTAGATGTGATTGACGTTTTAATAGCGGTATAGCAGATATATCAAGATTATTTCGTATCATTGGTTCAAAGGTACGGATACCTCTTTCGCAAAGAATTACATTTGGATTGCCACCTGCCATAATATATTCGGCACTCATTAAAAGTTCTTCAATAGTACTTGAAAGCCCACGTTTTAGAAGAATAGGTTTTTTACTTGCACCTAAACCTTTAAGTAAACGGAAATTTTGCATATTTCTTGCACCGACTTGGATTATATCTACATCGGCAAAGGCATCAAGCTGCGTTTCACTCATGATTTCTGTTACTACAGGAAGCCCTGTTATTTTTTTTGCTTGCATCAAAAGATTTAAGCCCTCATCTTCCAACCCTTGGAAAGAATAGGGAGAAGTTCTTGGTTTAAATGCACCGCCACGCAAAAGTTTAGCTCCGCTTTCTTTTACAGATTTAGCAATTGTACAAAGCTGTTCTTCACTTTCAATGGAACAAGGACCTGCAATTACACTGAAAAATCCTTCACCAATGTTTACATCACCAACTTGAATAATTGTACTTGCAGGGTGAAAACGACGATTAGCAGCTTTATATGGTTCTGAAATTCGTTTAATATCTTCCACGATTTCATTGGCACGAAGCAGGTTTATATCAATTTTCGAGGTATCTCCTACTAAACCGAAAAGGGTAGTATGTTCACCTTGACTGTAGTGAATAGTTATACCGAGATTTTCTATTGTTTTCATCAACGCTTTTGTTTTTTCTTTACTTGCACCTTGTTTTAAAATTACAACCATTGTTAAACACACTCCTAAAAAATTTAATATTTTTAATATTTGGGTAAAAGAAAAAGCAGTCTTTGCTATCACAAAGACTGCTTATAGGTAACACTGCATCAGCATTTTGAAGATGAAATGTACTACGGCAATTTATGACAACAAAATATGACCTGTATCGCAATAGCTATACAAGTAATAATATGCGTATGTCATAACGGCTGTAATTTTCATAACTCAAACTCCTTTAATGCTTTTATGTATTAAACTATACTCCTGCAATTTCCATTTGTCAATAGAAACTTTATTTTTATTCGTCACTGTCCTCAATTTCAGCTTCGAGTGATGAAATGAGGTCGCTTGCAGGTATATCAGTAAGTGAGGTGACATTTTTAAGCTTCTTTTGAATTTGTCTTGTACGGACACCAACCAGTTTGTCAAGTTCAGTGTTGGCTTGTTCCAAACGCTGTTGTGTTGCTGTAAGCACCGAGGCAAATTTATCAAACTCAGTTTTGACAGCACCCAAAACATTCCAAACTTCACTGCTGCGTTTATGAATTGCAAAAGTTTTAAAGCCCATCTGCAAGCTGTTGAGCAATGCTGCCATAGTACTGGGACCTGCAATATTTATACGATATTCACGCTGTAAAATTTCAACCATTCCACGATTGACAACTTCGGCATATAACCCCTCAAACGGTAAAAACATGATAGCAAATTCTGTAGTATTTGGTGGGTCGATGTATTTGTCACGAATATCTTTTGCAAAGCCCTTAATACGGTTTTGCAGCAATACGGCGGCTGTTTGAACCGCTTCGGGAGAACCGCTCTCATAAGCATTCAATAGGTTAT
>JAVVRS010000113.1:2694-5407 GCA_036654595.1 Oscillospiraceae bacterium
ATTGTAAGCATCGCTTGGAAATTTGGAATCTATAGGCAGATACACATGAGTCCCATCTTCATTTGGAAGTTTAATGGCATATTCTACAAAACTGCGACTATTTTTTTTCGTGATTACATTGGTATCATACTGTTCTTTGCAAAGTATTTCTTCAAGAATGGCACCAAGTTGTATTTCACCGAGGATACCTCTGGTTTTGACATTAGAGAGTACTTTTTTTAAGTCACCTACACCGATTGCAAGGTTTTGCATTTCGCCCAAACCTTTGTATACCTGTTCTAAACGCTCACTGACCATTTTAAATGATTGTGACATCTTTTCTTCCAAGGTTTTTTGCAATTTTTCATCAACAACATTACGCATTTGGTCAAGCTTCAAGGTGTTTTCCTGCTGCATACCTGCAATACTTGTTTGCATTGTAAGACGAATATTTTCAAGCTTTTGTTCATTTTCAAGTGAAAATGATTGAATACGTTTTTCCATTTGAGCAAGCTGTGTAGCAGTACCTTCTTGCATTGCCTGCATTTTTTGTGTCTGTGATTGTGCAAAGCTTTGTTGACTTTCAGCAAGCATACTGCCAAGATTTTTTACCGAGTTTTGTGTGACGGCAGATATTTCCTGACGCAAAAGATATTGTTGTTGTTCTGTATCACGTTGCAACTGTTCAAACTTATGTAAAAGGATATCTTTATCTTTGTTATTTTTGCTTTTCAAAAGGGATATAACAGATAGAGCGATTAAAATGATATTCATAAGGATAATAATAACTAAGAATACTGTTGGAATGAGAAGCCCTCCTTTTAGCTGAAAATATCCCTTGGACATGATGCCCAAGGGATATTTTGAAAACCCGGTTTATTATTTTAATAAATATTCTTCAACGATTGAACAGGAATCTTCAATGCAGCCTCTGCATGGACGAAGTATTTTACCGGTATCAAGACCTTTAAGTTCACGGCAAATTACGGTTGTATTTTTGTCTTTGAACTTTTGAAGAAGTTCTCTTACAATAGTATATGTACTTGTTTTGGTATTACAAGTTGCCGTATCACCACAGCTGTTTTTCATACCGGCAAGAAGAACCATACCGCTGATGGTTCCGCAGGTATTTTCCATATTAGCCATACCTGCACCAAAGCCTTCTCCGAGAATAAATGCAGTTTTTTCATCAATCCCAAATAAATCGCAATAAGTGCAAACTACAGATTGGCAACAGTTATAACCTGCTGCATGATGGTCAAGTGCTTGTTGAATTCTGCTTTCCATAATAAAATCCTCCTTTTGAATATGTGCGTTGTTATTTATTATATTTTATTTAAATGTCGGTGCAAGATTTTGCATACGCAAATGCACCATGATAGATTATAATTTTATTATATCATTGAATGTGATATATAACAAGAGAGATTTACTCGAATACTATTGAAAAAAGCAGAAAAATAGGGTATCATCATATGCGAGGTTTTTTAACAAACCGCTTGATAAAGCAGAAATACAGGTGAAGATATATGAAGAAAATTTTACTTTTAGCAACAGGTGGTACAATAGCTTCAGTAGAAAGCAGTGAGGGTCTTATTCCACAGCTTGGAATAGATAAGCTGCTTAATTCGGTTGTAGGTATCACAGAGTATTATGATGTTACCGCAAAAGATATCCTGCATCTTGACAGCTCAAATATACAACCGGAACAATGGCAGGTTATTGCTCAAAATGTCTATGAGCAATATAAAAATTATGATGGTATGGTAATTACACATGGTACAGATACCATGGCATATACTACCTCGGTGCTGGCATATATGCTTCGTAATATTCCAATACCAATTGTAGTTACAGGTTCTCAGCTACCAATACTCAATCCTATAACCGATGCCGCAGAAAATTTACGTTGTGCATTTGCAATGGCGGCAAGCGGCGTTGCAGGGGTATACCTTGCATTTAATCGTAAGGTTATCCTTGGTGCAAGAGCGGTTAAGGTTCGTACCGTTGGCTTTGATGCGTTTGAAAGTGTAAACAGCGAGTATGCCGCAACTATAAGCTCAAATGGCTTGATTATAAACCATTCGGTTATACCAAAGCTTACCGGAAAACCCGAACTGTTGGACAAGCTTTGTCCTGCTGTATTTTTAATTAAACTTACTCCGGGTCTTAATCCCGAAATTTTTGATATGCTATTGGGAATGAATTATAAAGGTATAGTTATTGAAGCTTTTGGGGCAGGTGGTATGCACTATATTCACAGGGATTTGATTTCAAAGCTGGAACGTATTTCTCAACATGGTATATCTGTAGTGGTTTGCAGTCAATGTTTATATGAACGAAGTGATTTTTCTATATATGAAACAGGACGTAAGGTGCTTGAAAAAGGAGCTATACAAGGCTATGATATGACTACAGAAGCAGCGATAACAAAACTTATCTGGGCACTGGGACAAACAGATGATAAGGAAGAAATACGCAAAATTTTTTCAACAAATTTAGTAGGAGAAATCACCTTATAATAAGGCAGATAATTTCCCAAGAAATTTATTTTGTAAATATGCCGTAAATACTGGTCATTACCCTAAAATTTTGGTACAATGTAAGTAAGATATACATTTTATGTGTGTTGATTGGTAAGTAAGTCTTATTGCATGGGGCGGCACAATCAAGGGCAAACCTGCGGTTTGCCCTTGCGGCGGCTTTGCCGCCGGCGGTCCTTGACCGCATTGTG
>JAVVRS010000114.1:0-5376 GCA_036654595.1 Oscillospiraceae bacterium
TGCCGCAAAGCGGCAAGCAAGGAGGATAGCCCGCCGGCGGGCGGGATATCCTCCTTGCTGTGGGGACGGATTTTGCATAGCTTACAGCTTGGTATAAAAAGCCAACTTTTTTTATCCATATATTTTTCATTTAATGTTTTATAAATACTTGTTTAAAGCAGTACCTTTTTCTGATATACTATTAATATAAATTAAAAAATTAAGTAGTGTATATAATAATAAACACATTATAGGAGTTTGTCTAAATGCGTAAATCAGTAATTTTAATAGTAATGGTAATCGTAATCAGTGTATTTTCACCAATTACGGCAGTAGCACTAAGCTTTGAACCGGATTTTGTTCCGGAATCCGACGGAATATATATGGTAAATACCGACACAGATACCGTAGTTTACCAAAAAAATGCAGATAAAAAAATGTATCCGGCTTCTACTACAAAGATACTTACTGCAATTTTAGCAATTGAAAATGTGAAGGATTTACAGACAGAAGTTACCTATCCTCTCTATATTCAAGATCAAGTTTCTGCTATCAATTATGCCGAATATGGCGGAGCACTTTCAACTGCCGGTTTGCTTGGCGGTGAAGTACTGACTATGGAAAAACTATTGTATGGTGCAATGTTGCCATCAGGCAATGAATGTGCATATATTATAGCAGATTATGTGGGCGGCGGTTCAGTTGATAAATTTGTTGAAATGATGAATGCCAAAGCAAAAGAACTTGGTGCAACAAATTCTAATTTTGTTAATCCGGCAGGTCTTTCAAATGAAAATCATTATACTACACCGCATGATATGTATTTAATTGCAAAATATGCCATGCAAAATGATATATTTCGTAAAATTGTATCTACTACTACTT
Source organism: Oscillospiraceae bacterium (assembly GCA_036654595.1). GTDB lineage: Bacteria > Bacillota > Clostridia > Oscillospirales > Ruminococcaceae > RGIG7389. The sequence continues at coordinate 865 of JAVVRS010000114.1, forward strand.
TAGATGGCGGTCCTACAAATATGCACGAAGAATTGCGTTGGAATAATACAAATATGCTCATCAACAGTACCTCCCCTTACTACTATTCTCCTGTTAAGGGCATAAAAACCGGTACACTTGATTCTGCCGGAAGATGTTTTGTTTCTTTGGCACAAAAAGATGGCTTTGAATATATAATGGTTGTGTTTGGTGCCCCTATCTATGATGATGAAGGTAAGCCATTACCAAACAATATGGCTTTTGTAGAAACTACAAAGTTATATAAATGGGCATTTTCCACTTTTAGTATAAAATCAATTCTTGACCAAGGTGACTTGAAAGATGAAATACCTTTACGGCTTGCTAAGGGTCAAAAAGACCACTTGAAATTGATGTGCGGTGAATCTTACAGTGCTTTATTGCCCGAGAATGTTGATGCTGACAGTTTTCAATTGATTTCTAAACTTCCGGAAAGTGTTGATGCACCTATTGCCGAAGGTGATAAAGTTGGTGAATTAAAACTTATGCTTGCTGCCGAAGAAGTTGGAAGTATACCTTTGGTAAGTGCCGAAACTGTAGACCGCAGTGCTTTTTTATTTGTACTTGACAGTATTCATAAAGTACTGGGTTCATTTGGTTTTAAATTTTTAATTGTTCTTACAATTCTGCTTGTTATAGCTTATATTTGGATAACAATTATACGCAATCGTAATCGTATGAAATACCGTTCGGTTCGCAGAAGACGCAATCTGTAGAGTATAAAATAAAAAAACAGCATACTACTTATATGAACAGCCCCAATTTGTACAAACAGTACAAATTGGGGCTGTTAACAATTCGGTAAGATTTTTTCTTATATACTATTCTTTATCATTGAAATTACAATTTTTGCACTATGTTCAGCTGCTTCTTCAAAAAAATTATCATAAGTTTGTTCACCGTCATCATCGGCATTATCTGACATAGTTCTCAACACCAAAAATGGCAAATTATTTAAATATGCTACCTGTGCTACTGCCGCACCTTCCATTTCAACACACATTGGTTCGCAATAATTAATAATAGACTGTTTTAAAGCACTATCTGTTACAAACGCATTACCTGTTGCAATTTTACCTGTATAACAGGTAATTCCACCTATCACTTTAATTGCCTCTGTCACAGCAACTATAAGCTTTGGGTCTGCATCAAATTCTACTCTGAACGGACTGAATTTTTTATAGATATCCTGTGCCGTATCATGAAACATAACACTTGATGATACAACAACGTCCATTACCTTTAACCTTTTATCCATTGCACCTGCAATCCCTGTATTAACAATACAATTCACATCAAATTTTGCAATCATCATCTGTGTACAAGCCGCAGCATTTACCGTACCTATACTGCAACCTGTAACCACAACTTCTTGATTTCCAATATTCCCACAAGTATAATTTAACATTCCAAAGCTATATTCTGTTTTATTTTGCAGTGCATTTTTAATATTTTCTACCTCTTTATCAAGTGCACCAATTATTCCCCACTTCATTTTTTTCATACTCCTAATCATTAATTATCTTATTTGATTGCCAACCCGACAAAATCTGCAAATCTTGCAGTGTTGATTTGGCATCAGGTAGGCTTACCGGGGCGGCACAATGCGGTCAATGACCGCCGGCGGCTGTGCCGCCGCAAGGGCAAACCACAGGTTTGCCCTTGATTGTGCCGCCCCCATGCAGTAAGACTTACTTGCCAAACAACACTTATAATATAAAGCCCTAACACAGCAAGATGAATTGTTCTATATTATATAAAATATTTATTTTGCCATCAATCTTGATTAATTATCTTCAAACATCATTAAAAATGTATTTGCCGCCGGTGACAATGACATACCTTTATGACAAACCAATCCTACATTGCGTCGTGGTATTGCTATTGTTTGTTTAAGTTCGGTTAATTCTCCCGATTTCAGATAATGTTGCGAAAACTGTCGTATAACACAAGATACTCCTAAATTTATTCTGGCAAATTCAAGTAGTAAATCATGTGAACCAAGTTCAATCTCGGGGTTTAACACTGCACCGTTTTTAAGATAAAATCGTTCCACATATAATCTTGAGTTGGATTTTCTTTCAAGCAAAATAAGTGGTAAAGCCGCAATTTCTTTTGGTGTCATTGGTTCATTTGCAAGATGAAGCAACTGTTTACCTACAACAAAGGTATCTTGTACAGGGAATGTTTTTTTCACCTCAATATCATTATCATCTACCGGTAAATTAACAAAAGCTACATCTACTTTCCCCAATCTGAGTAAGGACAGAGTATCTAAAGTAGTTCTGTTTATTATTTTAAGTTTAATTTCAGGGTAAACATGATGAAATTTTTCAAGATAAGGTAATAATAAATAACGTGAAATGGTATCACTGACACCAATACACATTTCACCAAATTCCAATTTATTCAAATTGAGTACTTTTTGTTCTCCTGACTCTATTAATCCAATACCCGATTCGGCATATTCAAACAATGTTTTACCTTCTGCTGTCAAATATACTCCTTTAGGGGTGCGATTGAACAATTGTAAACCAAGCTGGTCTTCCAGCTGTTTTATAGACTGACTTACTGCAGGTTGTGACATAAACAGTTTTTGTGCGGCAAGAGAAAAGCTTTCAGTTTTTGCAACATTGCAAAAAATTCTGTACAATTCCAGCTTAATGTTCATTTTTCGCCTCCGTATAACAAAATATTATGGATTTTATAACGAATTGCTATTTTACTTATAGTGATATTTATATTATAATATAGGAGTAGCTTCATCGCAAGATGATTTTCAATGTTTTTTTAAATTCATTTAAAATCATTATGGACTATAAAACAGCAAATATGACTATTATAAATAAAGCAGCTATGCTTAAAGAATGGAGTTCGTGTTGTATGGAAAAGAACGAAAGAATGGTAGGGACTATCTCCAGAGGAGTAAGAGCACCGATTATTCGTCAAGGTGACGACTTGGCTCAAATTGTTACCGATGCTGTAATTGCAGCTTCAAAAACTGACCACTTTGAATTCAGAGATAAAGATATTGTATGTATAACCGAAGCTGTCGTAGCAAGAGCACAAGGCAACTATGCTACCGTAGAACAAATTTCTGCCGATGTAAAACAAAAACTTGGCGGAGAAACCATTGGTGTAGTTTTCCCTATTCTAAGCAGAAATCGTTTTTCTGTATGTCTTAAAGGCATTGCAAGCGGAGCAAAAAAAATTGTTCTTATGTTAAGCTATCCATCTGATGAAGTAGGCAATCATTTGATTGATTTGGACAGTCTTGATGAAGCTAACATCAATCCATGGTCTGATGTCTTAACCGAACAACATTTTAAAGATTTATTTGGCAGTATTATTCACCCATTTACAGGTGTAGATTATATTCAGTTCTATCGTGACCTTATTACCGAAAGCGGTGCTGAGGTTGAAATTATTCTTTCTAATAATCCACGAACTATTCTTGATTATACAGATACCGTGCTTTGTTGTGATATTCACACACGTTTCCGTACAAAACGTCTGCTGCAAAACGGCGGTGCAAAAATTGTTTGTACCTTGGACGATATCCTTACAAGCTCAGTAGATGGCAGCGGTTACAATGAAAAATATGGTTTGCTTGGTTCAAACAAAGCTACTGAACATTCCATTAAATTGTTCCCTCGTGATTGTCAAACCTTTGTTGATAAAGTATCTGCACTTATGAGTGAAAATACAGGCAAAAAAATTGAAACCATGATTTATGGTGATGGTGCATTCAAAGACCCTGTAGGTAAAATTTGGGAGCTTGCTGACCCTGTTGTTTCTCCTGCATTTACTGATGGTCTAAACGGTCAACCTAATGAAGTAAAATTAAAATATCTTGCTGATAATGATTTTGCACATTTAAATGGTGAAGAACTTAAAGAAGCTATCAGTGATTACATTAAAAATAAAGATGATGATTTAGTTGGTAATATGGCTGCTCAAGGTACAACCCCTCGTCATTTAACCGATTTGATAGGTTCATTATGTGACCTTACTTCCGGCAGCGGTGATAAAGGTACTCCTATTGTATTTATTCAAGGTTATTTTGATAATTATACAAAATAATAAGGCATATAAGTAAAATTGCGATTTGTCACAGGTTTGCCGGGGCGGCACAATCAAAGGGCGACCTCCTTCGGAGGTCGCCCTTTGTGGCGGCTTCGCCGCCGGCGGCATGAAATGCCGCATTGTGCCGCCCCACAGCGACCTAAACCGCCGTTTAATAAGAAATAGAAGCCAATGCAGTTTGCATTGGCTTCTATTTTATGTTAACAATCTGTAGGCATACTGTCCTTAGAGTTCCGCCTTTGATGATATGTATTTCGTTTGTTGCAACAATCCCCACAAAAGAACATTATACCTTAGCTCATTATTTGAAACGTACACTGTCAAAATCTACCGCCAAGCACAACCCGAATATCCCTTAAATCTAAGCCGGCGGTGCATTGCCCATGTTGGTTTGCAATACGGTTCTCG
>JAVVRS010000115.1:0-1250 GCA_036654595.1 Oscillospiraceae bacterium
CTATGATAGGCTCAGAAATATCTAATGGCTTTATTCATACTGTAAACGGTAAAATTACAGCTATAGATGAAATGCAAGCTCTTGCTTCCCATCATATACTTGACAATAATTCTGTGGACTGTACGGGTCTTACCCTTTACCCCGGATTTATTGATGCTCATTGTCACCTTGGTATGTGGGAAGAAGGTTTGGATTTTGAAGGCGATGACGGTAATGAAATGACCGACCCCGTTACTCCTCAGCTAAGAGCTATAGATGCTATTAACCCTATGAGTGACAGTTTTCCCGAAGCGGTAGCCGCAGGTATTACCACAGTAATTACCGGCCCCGGAAGTGCAAATCCTATCTCCGGACAATTTTGTGCAATGAAAACCTTTGGTAAATGTGTTGACCATATGCTGCTCAAAGAACCTGTTGGTATGAAATTTGCTCTCGGTGAAAATCCTAAATCTTGCTACAGAGATAAAGACCAACCGCCTACAACAAGAATGGCAATCGCTTCTTTAATACGGGAAACACTCTCAAAGGCTAAACGTTACATGGACGATACCGAAGATGCAAAACAAGATGATGAACTTGACCCACCTGATTTTGATGCAAAACTTGAAGCCTTAATTCCTGTGCTTCAGCGAAAAATTAAAGCTTTTTTTCATTGTCACCGCACTGATGATATTTTTACAGCACTTAGAATTACCAAAGAATTTAATCTTGATACCGTATTAATTCACTGTACTGAAGGACATTTAATTGCTGATGAGCTGCTCGAAGCCAATGCAAAAATAATCTGCGGCCCACTGATTTGTACACGTTCAAAACCCGAGCTTAAAAATCATACTACCAAAACACCTGCTATTCTTTCTGCAAAAGGGCTGAATGTTGCAATCTGTACCGACTACAATGTAGTCCCCATAGAATATTTGGCTATAAGCGGTGGCATTGCTGTGCGTGAGGGCATGACCTATTCTGCCGCTCTGCGTGCTATAACTATCAATGCCGCTGAAATTTGCGGTATCTCTGACCGAGTTGGCTCAATTGAAATTGGTAAAGATGCTGACTTTGTACTATATAAAGGAAACCCATTATCTTTATCCGAAAAACCGGTAATGGTATTTATCAACGGCAAACAAGTTAAAGGGTAAAAAAAATCAATCAATGCTCATGCGGGGCGGCACAATCAAGGGATCGCCTTCGGCGAGCCCTTGCGGCGGCGAAGCCGCCGGCGCCCCACCCAGTGGGTCGCCTTGTGCCGC
>JAVVRS010000115.1:1260-5340 GCA_036654595.1 Oscillospiraceae bacterium
CTGGGGGGGGGCCAAAACCTCGGATCCGCGTGGGGGGCCCCTGGGGGGGGCCCACCCCCCCGGCGACCCACGAAGTGGGTCGCATTGTGCCGCCCCGTCTAAAGCTTACGCTACAAGATAAAGGAGTAGGAATTAACTATGAGAGAAATTTCATCAAAAGCTGTCACCGACGCTGTGCGTTCACTCTGCATAAGTGCCAACAAAATACTTCCATCTGATATTAAACGCCATCTTGATATGTGCCTTGCAAAAGAACGCTCTGTAATGGGTAAAGAAGTGCTGGGAGATTTAATCAGCAACTATAAATTAGCAGAAGAAACCGAGCTTCCAATCTGTCAAGATACAGGTATAGCTGTGGTGTTTGCAGAAGTTGGACAAGAGGTTTGTATAACAGGAGATTATTTTGAGGACGCAGTAAACCAAGGTGTGCGTGAAGGATATAAAGATGGCAATTTACGCAAATCTATTGTAGGCGACCCTATGCAGCGTGTAAATACAGGTGATAATACCCCTGCAATAATACATACACGCATTGTTAAAGGTGACCGCTTAACCTTGACTGTTGCTCCAAAGGGTGCAGGCAGCGAGAATATGAGCAAGCTTAAAATGTTTACGCCCTCTGCCACCCGTCAAGATATAATTTCATTTGTACTTAACACTGTAAATGATGCAGGCAGTAAAGCGTGTCCGCCAATGATTATCGGGGTAGGAATTGGCGGCAACTTTGAACAGGCTGCACTGCTTGCCAAAAAAGCTGTTTGCCGCAGCACTGAAATGCTCACTGTAAACCCATACTATGCAGCACTTGAAGATGATATCCTTACAAGTATAAATGCTTTGGGTATTGGGCCTCAAGGCTTTGGAGGTGACGTAACTGCACTGGCAGTTAACATTGAATTTGGTGCAACTCATATTGCTTCATTACCTGTAGCGGTTAACATTGGTTGTCACGTTACACGTCATGCAACTATTATTCTTTAGCTGTAAAAGTTTGATTGACTTTTTACCTAAATTCTGATAGTATTATATCAAGAATTATATTAATAATGTTTATCTTATTTAATGTTTATAACATTTGTTAAAACAGCTGTTTATCCCAATATAATTCTTAATTAAAAAGTTTCTCCTGCAACTATATGCAGGAAAATGCAAAGGGGTTGAATTTATGAGAATTACTATCTCAGCCAGAAAAACTACTGTAAGGGATTCCTTTAAAGAAAGAGTGGAACGCAAATTAACTAAACTTGACCGTTTCTTTGACGATGATGCTCTTGCGATTGTTACTGTAACAAATGAAGGCGACCGTGAAACAGTGGAAGTAACAATCCAATCAGGCGGATACTTTTACAGGGCAGAGAAAACAACCTCCGATAGGGTAGAGTCACTGGAAATCGTTGTAGACTCTTTGTTTAAACAAATTGTGAAAAATAAAGAAAAATTAAAACAGCGTTTCCGCCGCAATGTATTCGATGATGCGGGTGAAATGTTCGATTATGAACAATCAAACTATCAGGTAGTTAAAACTAAACGCTTCCCTGTAAAACCTATGACTGTTGATGAAGCTATCTTGGAAATGAACATGATTGGTCATAACTTTTATATGTTCCGCAATGGTGAGTCCGGTGAATTTAATGTAGTTTATAAACGTAAAAACGGTAATTATGGTATTATTGAACCGGAATAATTTATTCATTATACTCATTTGGTGGAAAAGCTTAACTGCTTTTCCACCTTTTTTATACCTTTATTTTTTCATCACAATTTACTTACATATTAACAATAAGTATGGCAAGCTAAAGTTTTAAGTGTTGATTAGCAATCAAAGCTTACTGCATGGGGCGGCACAATTAAGGGCAAACCCGCAGGTTTTGCCCTTACGGCGGCTTCGCCGCCGAGCGGTCGCAGACCGCTTTGTGCCGCCCCACTCTGCAAATTTACGCCTAATCAACACTCTTGAACGGTGGTTAGCATAGGTGGTTGTGACAGCGACAAATAAAGACGGTGAGTTAAAATCTAACCTAAATTCAGTTTAAAATTTTACACAAAATTATGTATTTATCCATATCTAAGATGTAATATACGGTAAATATAACGAATTTTCAGAATTTGAAGAAAATATATGGAATTTTTTTTACAAGTTATGCTATACTATTTAATATGACATTCTTTATTTAGACACGTTTAATATTTAAGGAGGATTTATTATATGTTTGCAAAAGGCAAAACAAGTTTAATCGCCATTTTTATGACCGCTGTTGTGTTGGTGACTTCATTAACAGTAACCGCTTTTGCTGAAGGAGGGCTTTCTTCCGGTTCATCAGCCGAAAAGACAAGCGAAACTTCCACTAAAACCGAAGCTTCTGTTGATGAACTCGCTACCGCAAAACCAAAGGCATATGTAGCAAAAACAACAGGTTGGGAAGATATTGCTGCATGGAAAGCAGTAAATTCAGATGTTGTGGGTTGGCTTAAAATTCCAAACACCAATATCAATCATGCCGTTGTTATGGGAGCCACCACTTCTTATTATATGGCTTTAGATTATTACAAAAAGCCAAGTCGTAATGGTGTTATTTGGGCCGACAGTAAAGTTAAAACCGGCAAACGTACAGAACTCTCTAAAAATACTGTGCTTTATGGTCATAATTGGACTAATTATGCTGCACCACTTCAAATCACCAGAGCATCTGATGTAATGTTCGGACAGTTACCGTCATATCATTTTATTGAATTTGCTCAAACTCACCCATATATTTATTATTCAACCGAAGCTGAACAGATGACATGGCAAGTGTTTGCCGTTTTCTATACCGAAGATTCTTTCAATTACATTGCAGCTAACCCAAGTGATGCTCTTTTGCAAAAAATTATAGATGAAGCTAAAAGTCGCAGTCTGCATGATTTTGATGTTGAAGTTACTGCCAAAGATAAAATACTTACCCTTTCTACCTGTACAAGAATTTATGGCAGACGAGATGACCAGCGTTTTGTTGTAATGGCAAAGCTCTTACCTGCTGACCAAAAACTTGCATCTGTAACGGTAACTCCAAATACAGACTTTAAACCACCACAATTTAAATATTAACCACTTGTGGCGAACCGCCACAAGTAATACTCTCTCCCTAAGAAACGCTGTCCTCAGCGTTCCGACCTTGATTTTGCGATAAATAATACCGTTAAAAAGCAGAACGACAGTAATACAATTGTATTACTGTCGTTCTGTTTTTTATATTTCATTTTTACTTAGGGGTTGTAGTTATTTTTACGGTACTATCCTCTCTCCGACGCCGTATCCGCTATTTCTGTTGCAACCTCATATTTAGGTGTAACACTGTTTTTATTTACCTGTATGCTTGTATTATCAAGCGGTGTGACTGTGGTATGTACTTTATATGCCCTGCCATAGTCATCATAAATCATTTTAGTTTCTTCTGACAACCCACCGGTAATATCTACTGTAATTTCTTCATAATGCTGATAATCATAATAATCCTCATCAATATCCGAAATGTTTGGTTTATCAAAATCTTTAGCGGGTTTAACTGTAATATTTACCATATACCCTAACTTATTTTCATCATAAAGCACCTGTGATTTTTCCGTTACATCACCTGTAATACCAATTGTCACTTCACCTAAATATTCATAATTATATGCTGTGCTTTTTTCCGGTTTTTCTTCTTCTTTGACTATTTCAAAATTTAAAGAATGGTCTAAATCATCAGCATCATTCACTAGAATTTTTACATCTTTAGGTACATAAATAATAAAGTCCGGCAAATTTTGTACATTTTTAACCAGTGTTTGTTCAATAATATCTTTATTCCAGCTTGAATTTTGATTATATCTTGAATATGAAAGATGTACTTTAGTTTGTTTTTCACCCAAATCTTCAACATAATAATTCTTGGGTTCCGTTGTACTCTCAGAGTAATTTTCAACATACAATTTATTATTTTTAGATTCTTTAATCAATACTCCATAATTACAATTGGTTAAATCCAACACTTTTATATCATCATTGAGATATGATGTGGTTGTAGTGATTTTTGTATCTTTAACCAATGTATCAAACCTATT
>JAVVRS010000116.1:0-5328 GCA_036654595.1 Oscillospiraceae bacterium
CAGAGTTGCGAAAGCGGCAGTTTTTATACTTTATGTATAATATGCTGTATTTATATTATTTCTTTGAGATTTGCCATCTCTGTTTTAACTTGACCTTTTACATTTGCCGGCGGGTTAAAGATAGAATCATAGCGGAACAAAACAAAGCCATCATAGTTATCCTTAGTTCTTGCGGTTTCTACCATTCTGGCAAGGATATCCTTAGTATTTTTCCATTCATTGACCCCTGCACCTGCATAAGATGCTTCATTTGTGCCAAGCTTGTATGGTGCAAGTCCGATATAAAGGTCTACATTTTTAGAACGGATTTTTGAATTCCATTGATTAACTATAGTTTCATATGCAGCAGTTTGATGTTTAAAGCCCCAATAAATTTGTGGGCAAATATAATCAACATATCCCGGTTTAGACATCCAAAGCTCCACATCACTATACTGTTGGTTATAGTTATTGCTGATATTACCCTGAGGACTAATACCAAAAAGAACCGTTTCATCTTTTTCTTTTATTGCAGAGTAAACCCCTTTAATAAGCAAGTTAACATTGTTTCGACGCCAATCTGCAAGAGATTTAGATTTATCTGTTTTATTATAGCTTTCTTTATCAAAAGCCGCATCAGTGGTAGGATAAAAATAATCATCAAAATGTATACCGTCTACATCATATTTATCCACAATTTCAACAACTCCGTCGGTAATAAGCTGTCTTGCTTTTTTACTTGCCGGATTATAATAATACCCGCCATTATATTTAATAACTGCATCACTGCCATCATTATATAGTTTCATAGCTATATTATTATCACTTATTGCATCATAGTACCCACCGGTACGAATACGGTACGGATTAATCCAAGCTTCAATTTTCAGTCCACGATTATGTGCTTCACGAACCATAATTTTAAGTGGGTCAAAGCCCGGATTTTTACCTTCTGTACCTGTAATTGTATATGACCATGGGAAATATTCTGATTTATACAAAGCATCACCAAACGGACGAACCTGTACAATAACGGTATTCATACCTAAATTTTTAGATTTTGTAAAAGCATTTCCTATATTTTCGGTAAACTGTTGCTGTGTTTTACCTTTTAATAAGGTGTTAAAATCAAGATAAGAAATCCAAATTGCACGCACTTCATCAAGGTTTTTTCTTGCACTCAATGTTTGAAAATGTTCATCTAATGGTTCTTGTGTTTTAATTGTTTGTTCTATAGGTGTCATTGCTTTTGCGGTTGTATTATCGACAGACTGTGCGGCAGTCTGTTCTTGTTGTTTTTCTTTATCGGTATCGGTTTTATCTTCTGTTTCGGAGCTTGTTTTTTCCGCAACTTCAGGTTGCTCGGAGGACTTATTTTCATCTGTAGGCAACGGTTTATCTGCATTAGGCAGTTCTGCTTCAAATTTAGGTGCTTCTTGCGATTTATCGCCTTTATCCCGTGTAATTACCCCTCCGTTAAGTTCCATACTGTTATCATCAGTCGCTTTCTTCTCTGTACAAGCTACTGAAGCAGTCGCAATAGTTAAAACCAACAGAATTGCTAAAAATTTCTTCATATTTTCCTCCTGTGTATTGTTTTGTGCATAATATATGTAATTTGACAAATTGGTTTATATTAATGCGAAGACTACTATTAGTTTACACTTTTCTATAAACACGGTCAATAGTAATGTGCAACAATGCAGTAGATTTACTGCAAATTAATCTTTCAACAATACTTTCCATTGGGATTATTTTAGAGAAACAGGTAATATATTCTTTGTATAGCACTATCTGTCAACGCATACCCTACAGCGATAAAGAGCAACAGCATAAATCGTATACAATAAAATCTTACAGCAAGACCTTGTCCGCTCTTTAAATTCGGAAATATTACGCTAAGAAAGCTTGTAGACATAATCAGGCTCTGTTTTACCGAAACTATTGCAATCGCCAACCATAAAATCATTCGTGGTATAAGCACAACTGAATAGTACAAATCTACTATCCCACCATTTGTACTGTACAGATAGCTTGCCATGATGCCAAAGCCTATTCCTTGCAGCAACACTGCTCCGACTGCAAATACCTGCCCAAACGCATGAAAACCGCACAGAAACCAAAACAGCAACAATCCTGCCATTGCTACAAACGACGTAGCAAACAACTGTGTATAACTGTTTTCTTTTACTGAAACCGAACATAATTTGAGTAATATTTCACTTATTTGCAAACTTAGATTGTCCAAAAACAGCAAGCCAATAAAGAACCCCAATACAAAGCAGCCCCCTATAGCTATACTTCCTGCCTTAGCCTTAAAATTATAAATCAGATATCTTTTAATATATCCCCTGCGTTTACTTGTTCCACTCATTTTTTTACTCCCTTTCTCTATCATAACATCACCTTACATCAGCGTCGCCCTCAGCCTCTGCCAATCTTTGGCACTCTGCCACACAGGCAGGTCGGCTTCGCCGCCCTATTGCCGCAAAGCGGCAATTACTGATTGCACTGCGGTGCAATCAGTGCCTGTGTGGCAGAGCAGCGAAAAGCCCAAGCATTTTTTTTAAAATCAAAAGCTTTAGCTGACCTGTGTATCATATTCATATATATTTAAGTAAGTAAAAAAATAGTACCCGAGATTATATTTACAAATCATCTGCTGTGGGGTAAAATAAACAATAGGTCTTTAGTTTATTGTTAAGCTGCAATATAGTTTATAGCTTTATGAATACTTCTTAATATTCAGTTCACACAATTAATGTATAATAATAAACTTGATGACAAGAAACAAAACAATAACTCAGACACTACTTTTAATAATATATAGTTCCGTATTATGACGGTTTTTTTATGAAATGGAGATGAAGCTTTATGACAATGTTATGTACACGTTGTAAAAAGAGAATGGCAGTTGTTTTTATGTCGCACATAGAAGGCAATGAAACAATAAACGAAGGTTTATGTATAAGCTGTGCCAAAGAACTCGGTATCAAACCCGTTACCGATATGGTTGATAAGCTCGGTATTTCCGACAGTGAACTTGATGCAATAAGCAATAGTATGATGGAAATGATGAGTGATGATGATGAAAACGATTTTGAATTTGGCGGTGCACAAACATCTTCATTTTTGAAAGATTTGTTTGGCGGCGATAAGAATGAAAGCAATAGTGAAAAAGATGAAACTGAAATTGAGTATATAACCGAAGGTGATGATGACAGTGATGATAGTAATTCATCTGATGAACATCATCGTTTTAGAAAGCATGAGAAAAAGAATGTACGCAAATTCAAGTTTTTAGATGCACATTGTGAAAATCTTACACAAAAAGCCAAAGAGGGTAAAATTGACCGTATAATTGGCAGGGATAAAGAAATTTATCGTGTAATGCAGATACTTAATCGACGCACAAAAAACAATCCTTGTCTAATTGGTGAACCGGGTGTTGGCAAGACTGCTGTTGCAGAGGGAATAGCACTTTGTTTGGCAAGCGGTGATGTACCTCCGAAATTACAGGATAAAGAGTTATATCTTCTTGATTTAACTTCACTTGTAGCCGGTACTCAGTTCAGAGGGCAGTTTGAGGGTCGTGTTAAAGGTTTGGTAAATGACATTAAAAACGCAAAAAATGTCATCATATTTATTGATGAAGTTCATAATCTTGTTGGTGCAGGAGATTCCGAAGGTTCAATGAATGCCGCAAACATTCTTAAACCTGCACTTTCCAGAGGAGAAATTCAAGTTATAGGTGCCACTACTTTTACTGAATACCGCAAACATATTGAAAAAGATGCTGCATTGGAACGTCGTTTTCAGCCTGTTAAAATCAATGAACCGAATATTGCCGATACTATTGAAGTAATTAATGGAATTAAGAGCTATTATGAAGAATTTCATAGAGTTACCGTAAGCCCTGAAATCGCTAAACTTTCTGTAATTCTTTCAGAAAGATATATTACCGATCGTTTTCTTCCCGATAAAGCAATTGACCTTTTAGATGAAGCTTGCAGCTGTGCCACTTTGCGTAACCATGAGCTTTATGAGTATGATAAACTTGCTTTGCAACTTAAAGATAAACAAGATTTTATTGAACACTCGGAACAAAACCCCGAAAATATTGATTATGAAAAGCTTGCTGAAGCAAAAGCGACTTCATTACAGCTTACAGCTAAAATGGAAGAGCTTGAACCTACTGCCCTTCACCTTGCCGTTACTGAAGCCGACCTTGCAAAGGTTGTAGAATTATGGACCGGTATTCCCGCAAGTAAAATTCAAGAAACCGAAATGAAACGTGTATCATATCTTGCCGAAAATCTTCGTAAAAAAATCATTGGTCAAGATGAAGCTGTTGCACTTGTAGCTTCTGCAGTAAAACGCTCTCGTGTACAAATTTCAGGCAGACGCCGTCCGTCCTCATTTATCTTTGTCGGTCCTACCGGTGTAGGTAAAACTGAGCTTGTTAAAGTTCTTGCCGCTGAACTGTTTGACTCTCAAGAACCTTTAATCCGTCTTGATATGTCTGAATTTATGGAAAAACACAGTGTTTCAAGAATTGTTGGTTCACCTCCGGGTTATGTTGGCTATGATGATGCCGGTCAGCTTACCGAAAAGGTTCGTCGCCGACCTTATTCTGTTGTATTGTTTGATGAAATAGAAAAAGCACACCCTGATGTAATGAATATTCTTCTGCAAATACTTGATGAAGGTAAAATTACCGATGCTCAAGGCAGATTAGTATCTTTTGAAAATTGTGTTATTGTTATGACTTCCAATGCAGGCAGTGAAATTCAAAGCAACAGTTTAGGTTTTAACAAAGCTTCTGCTGATGTTGCCTCTAAAGAAAAAACTCACAAAGCACTTGCAGATTTTCTACGTCCTGAATTTTTGGGTCGTGTAGATGAAATTGTTGTTTTTCGTAATCTTGATGAAAACGACTTTGAACGCATAGCTGCTCTTATGCTTGATGAATTAAAAGAACCATTGCTTGAAAAAGGTGTCACCTTCAAATATGATAACGAATGTTTAACCGCTGTATCCAAAGCTTCATTTGGGCACAAGAGTGGTGCCAGAGATATTCGTAAAGTTATTCGCAAAGAAATTGAAGACCCAATTTGCAATATGCTTGTAGACCATTATGATAATTTACCTACAGTTATTAAAGTAACCGGTATAAATAATAAAATTGAAGTGCTTTCACTATAGCCCACAGATAAAAAAAGCCCATTGTCCAAAGGACAATGGGCTTTTTAAAATTTTCAGAGTTATTAAGCTCCGCAGCAGCTTCGAGCTTGCGGCGGCACAATGCGGTCAAAGACCGCCCCGGCGGCAGAGCCGCCGCAAGGAAAA
>JAVVRS010000117.1:0-5296 GCA_036654595.1 Oscillospiraceae bacterium
TTCTTAGCCTTGTGCGTAAGCACCAAAGCCGTTAGGCTTGTGGACTTTTTGTCCACATAGCTAAGGTTATTATAACATAATGCAAAACAAAGTTAAATAGAAAATCATCTTTGTATGACGATAATGTATACCCACGATATAAAACCTCTATTATTCCGTAACAAATCGCACCGAGCAAAAAAACCACAATATTATCTTTTAATTTTATCATAAAGCACCTCATGGGTATTTTGTACATATAGACAAAAAATATTACAAATACCAATATTTTGCTTTAAACGCTTTCATTAATTCCCCCAATATAGTATAATTTAATACAATACATGATTTACTACTTAATCTTATTGTATAATTTAGTGATAGGAGAGTTGCTGTATAGATAAGTTTGATTCCATATTAAAATATCTTAATTATAATCACCAAACTATTGAAGAACTTTGGGATAGCCCTGACCATGCAATTTTTTCGCACAAGATGAATGAGTTTGGAACATTGATACTTGCAATGAGCAATGAAACCAACAATTATCTTAACGGCACAGGAGATGACAGCATTGGAAAGAGTTTGTATGAAGTTTATGGAACTCCAAATGCGAATTCACGCCATGCGTATTTTCATAAATGGAAAAATTTAAGACAACCATTTTCCTATATATATGAGCGTAATGGTGAATCTTGGGTAGCTACAATCGAGGTAACATCTGATGAAATTAACGGTATCGTAAGAAAAGCAAATCCCACTGACATGGGTGAAAATGAAAGCAATGATTTCAGTTTATTTGAGGACATATCAGAAGATAGCAGTAATACTGTTTCTTTGCTTTTGAGGTTAACAGGAAACAGTTTTGAGCTTGAATCCAGCAATGAATTACTAACTATATTAGCACATGAATATGGAAGCGATGGCAAAGATATGTCTATTGTAGATGAACATCAAGTCAATAATTTATTAAATTGTGTCAAAAGGAATAAGCAGATTAAAAGGATTATTGGCATTGATGGATTTAATATTGTAGACAGCAAGCATTACTATTTGGTAAATGCAATTCCTATTTTACATACCGATATCACAGGTGTCTTGATAAGGGCAACCGATATTACATCTGAATATTGTGCACGGGTACCAAGAAAACCCTCACAGGATATGAATTATGAATATTTGATGAATTCATCATTGTTTGGCATTTGTACATTGAACATTAATGAAAACAATATAACTTTAGGCGGATACAATAATTACTTTAAAAGGTTAATAAATGAAAATGTTATAACACTACCCGAGTTAAGAAACTGCAAAGCGGTACAGGATTGCATTGAATCTATACAGATAAACAGCGGACATATTGTAAAAAGCAACAGTCAAGGAATAAGTATTGAATATTTAGTCAATGGTGTACCGGTTTTGCACGATGAAAAACTGGAGCGAATATTAATATTTATCTCTCCGCAGGAAGAATCATTTGAAAAATATGCTCAACTAAAGTCCAAGCTGACACAAAGAGAACTTGAAATTTTAACTTTTGTTGCTGATGGATTTACAAACAGATACATAGCAAAGAAACTTGAAATCAGTGAGGGTACTGTCAAACGCACTATTTATAACGCATATAAAAAGCTTGAGATAGGTTCCAGAGTTGAGTTGGTTAGAATATTTTTCAACTTATAGTACTAAAATTAATGTTTGATGTTAAAAAAAACTAGTCAGTATAAACTAAAGTTGACGTGTTAAATAAATGGCAACCTATTGCTTATATACATGACGCTTTTTTATCAATATAATAGTATCAAGATGTTAAACACTGTTTGTTAAAATTTATTTGAATTATTTGAAGGGAGCAAGCTATTATGAAATTGGAAAACAAAGTAGCCGTTGTTACAGGAGGTTCGAGAGGTATAGGTTTTGCCGTAGCTGAACAATATATTATTGAAGGTGCTAAAGTAGCAGTTTGCGGAAGTAAATTAGAATCAGCCGAAGCAGCAGTTGCAAAACTTAAAGCTAACCACCCAAATGCTGAAGTCATCGCAGTAAGATTAGATGTACGCAGCACAGAACAAGTTGACGCAATGGTAGAAACAGTTGTTGCTAAATGGGGAACAATTGATATTCTCGTTAATAATGCCGGCGTTTCACACAATAAACCAATCACAGATATGACTGATGATGAATGGTTAAATACTATGGATATCAATATCAATGGTATGTTCCGTTGTACCAGAGCAGTTGCTAAGGTTATGAAAGCAAATGGCGGCGGTTCTATTATTGACACAAGTTCACTTGTATCTCGTAACGGTTCAGGTAACCAATGCGTTTATACAACATCTAAATTTGCAGTTAACGGTTTAATGCGTTCAAACGCTCGTGAACTCGGTCCCTTCGGTATCCGTGTTAACGCTGTTGCTCCTGGTGTTGTTATGACAGATATGGCTGAAGAATCATTTAAGACAATGAAAAACGGTCAAGCTATGCTTGATGGTATGAAGAATATGACTGCTCTCCGCCGTACAGCTAAACCTATTGACCTTGCAGGTTCATATGTTTTCCTTGCTTCCGAAGATGCACAATTCGTAACCGGTGCTCTTATCCATTGTGATGGCGGCATTATAATGTAATTACATACTTAACATAAGGAGGTAACCTAGTCATGAGTTATGATTCTCTATTTTCTCCCATTAAAATTCGGGGGCTTGAATTAAAAAACCGTGTCGTTTTGCCTGCAATGATGACAAAAATGACCGAAAATGATACAGAAGGTTTAGTTTCACAAAACCTAGTAGATTATCATGCAGCTATCGCCAGAGGCGGCTGCGGCATGAATATTACAGAAGTTTGTGCTATCCACCCATCAACACATGGATATGCTTATATTGCATTGTATGAAGACAAACATGAATCAGGTATCAAAAAAATTATAGATGCCGTTCATGCTGAAGGTGGTAAACTTTGTGTTCAATTATGGCATGGTGGTATGACCGCAGTTGCTATGCTTGCTTTGTTACCTGATGATGTTAAAGCTAAACGTAAACCTGCTTTGACAGAATCACTTACCAAAGATGAAATAAAAGAAATAATAGATGCCTACGGTAAAGCTGCTGCTCGTGCAGTTAGTCTTGGCTGTGATGCTTTGGAATATCATATGGCTCATACATATCTTGGTCATACATTCCTTTCCGCAGCATTTAATACTCGTACTGATGAATATAATGGTGACCTTGCTGCTCGTGCAAAATTCCCTCTTGAAGTAATTGATTCAATTCGTGCCAATATGCCTAAAGATATGCCACTATTGATGCGTATTGATGCTCAAGATGATTTTGTAAAGAATGGCTTAACCATTGAAGATATTGCTCAAACTTTGCTTTGGGCAAGAGAACATGGCGTTGACGTTGCTGATATTTCTCGTGGTAATGGTAAAACACTTGCCCTTAAATATGAAGTACCTACAATTGACACACCAAACGGATACAATCTTGAAAATGTAGCTAAAATTAAATCCATACTGGGCGATATGCCTGTAATTGGTGTTGGACGTATTAACAAGGCTGAATTGGCTAATAAGGCAATTGAAGACGGTGCTTGTGATATAGTTGCTATTGGCCGTGCACAAATAGTTGACCATAATTTCTGTAACAAATCAAAAGCAGGTCAAGATGACCGTATCAGAAGATGTCTTGCTTGTAATAAGGGTTGCTTTGATGCTGTTATGGATAAGAGAATGCCACATATGCTCTGTGCAAGAAACCCATTTGTCGGTGAACTTGATAGACCTGTTAAAAAAGTTTCCGGTAAAGACGTTAAAAAAGTTCTTATTGCCGGCGGTGGTATTGGTGGTTTAACCGCAGCTCAATTGCTGAAAATCCGTGGTCATAATCCAATCATTTGTGAAGCCGGTGGACGCTTTGGCGGACAAATGCTTCTTGCAAGTGCAAACGCTTACAAGCATGAATGGAGAGAATCCATTGAATGGGAAATAAAAGAAGCTAACCGTCTTGGTATTGATATGAGAACAAATACACCGGTTACTGCTGAACTTATCTCTGTAGTTAAACCTGATGAAGTAATTGTTGCTATTGGTGCTCGTCCTAAGAAACTCAATGTTCCTATGGCAGATGGTGCTAAGGTTTATACTTATGCAGATATTCTTTCAGATAAAGTTACTCCACAAGGCAATGTTGTTGTAATAGGCGGTAAACTTTGCGGTCTTGAAGCTACACAATATCTCCTTGAAAAAGGTGTTAGCCCTGTAGTTATTGAAACAGCTAAAGCCATTGCAAGTGATGCAGGTTGGATTAGAAGCTTTAATATGATGCTAAATATTCCTACCGCTGGCGTTAAATGTATAACAAACGCTGTAGTTAAAAAGATTACTGCAACTGATGTAGTGTATGACATTACCGATGCCGAAGGTAAAACAACCGAAGCTTCTGTTCCATATGATGCTGTTGTTTTAGGTGAAGGTGCAGAATCTATGCCAAGTGATGAAATCCAAAACAAATGCAAAGAATTGGGTATCCCATGTCATGTAATAGGCGATGCTAAAAATGTTGAGTCTATTCTTTGGGCAACCAATGCAGCTGCTAATGTCGCTTTGGACGTAATCTAATATTTGCTAGCCTGTAATTTAACATAAGATGAACTCCCCGGGAATAATCCTTGTCAATTTATTTGACAAGGATTATTCCTATTTAGATATAATAAATATATGTACAAATTATCATACAATTATCATACTCATTGGACAATGGTACTGACCGGAGGTCTATGTTTTTTACTTTCATATATATTTAACAGCAGAAATAAAAATGCCTCTTTTATATACAGAAGTTTAGTGGTTTGGCTTATTATTGTGACAGCAGAATTTTTGGTAGGTTGTATCGTAAACCTTTGGTTGGGTTGGAATGTATGGGATTATTCAGGTGAACCGTTTAATTTTATGGGACAGATATGCTTAATGTTTTCATTCTTATGGCTTTTAATGAGTACATTTATTGTAGAGCTTTGTAATTTGATTGAAAAAGAACTTGTGGGTGACAGCGTGCATACAGTGATGCTTAGAAAGAGTACTTTATAGGAAACACTGTTTAGGGTTGCTTATTAATGAGCAAAGCTTTACTGCATGGGGCGGCACAATAAGGGGCAAACCCGTAGGTTTGCCCCTTAGGCGGCGTAGCCGCCGGCGGTCTTTGACCGCATTGTGCCGCCCCATGGCAACTTGGGTTACATCTAAACAAAAGACACATCGTATGTACCGACCCCCAAAAGTTAGACCTAAAAAACTAACTAATGGAGGTCGGTATTT
>JAVVRS010000118.1:0-5205 GCA_036654595.1 Oscillospiraceae bacterium
GTTAAGCAATAGCTGCATTTTGAAAGCAAAATATCAGGGGCACCTTTTGAAAAAATAAAACGTGAACCATGTCTTTGCTTTACAACAACACTCATCATCTTGCGGTTAGAATCAAATGGTATTTCTTGTTCAATAAAATAGTTTAATTTTTCACGATACAAACCGGCTTTAGCCGCCATAATCAATAATGCGGTTTCAGTAGGTTCACCAAAAACTTCAAGCACAGTATCTTTCTTTACCGATAAAGCAGCTCCCGATGATTGCTTTTCGGTAAGTGTTGCATTGTTGCACATTACGGCAATATCAAAAAGCATTGATAGACTGTATGATTGCAATACGTCAGCTTTTTTACCCGACATTTTAAATTCCCCTACAGCCGTTTGTGCCGAACCGCTGATGTCAACTTGATAATCATAGGTAGTGATTGATTTGACAGTCATTTTGTTTTCGGTTAAGGTTCCTGTTTTATCTGAACATATTATATTTGCACAACCAAGGGTTTCAACTGCATGAAGTCTGCGAACCAAGGCATTTTGTTTTACCATTCGGCTGATTGACAAAGCAAGTGCTATTGTAACAATAGCAGGTAAACCCTCGGGTACTGCCGCTACAGAGAGTGATATACCGGTAAGCAGCATCTGAAAAACATCTTCACCACGCAGTATACCGGACAAGGCAACGATTGCACAGATTATTAAGCAGCCTATACCTATATATTTGCTCAACTGTGAAAGACGTTTTTGCAATGGGGTGCTTTGAACTTCAATCTCTGAGAGCATATCTGCTATTTTACCCATCTCGGTTGAGCTGCCTGTTGCAATCACTCGGCAAACACCTTTTCCTTTAGTCACCATAGTTCCCATAAAAATCATGTTTTTTTTGTCATGTGCAGATGAATTTGCAGCTTCTTTTGTGACGCTGTCAGATTCACCGCTCAACATAGATTCATCGGTCATTAAATCGGTTTGCTGTAAAATTAAGCAGTCGGAAGGTACTCTGTCCCCTGCTTTTACAAGTACTATATCTTCCCTTACAATATTACACGCATCAATGCTTTGTACCTTTCCGTCACGCATAACGGTGGCGTGCGGTGCAGACATTTCCTTTAAGCGTTCCAAAGTTTTTTCTGTGCGATACTCTTGAAAAAAACCAAGTACTGCATTTAAAAAGACAATGGCAATGATAGTATATGCCTGTGCAGTTTCTCCCATCAAAGCTGAAATTGCTGTTGCTGCCAATAATATTAGTATCATTGCATCACGAAATTGTCCTGCAAAAATTTTCATCATACTGTTTTTCTTAGCAACATTAATAATATTTTCTCCGTCATTTACCAAGGTTTTGGCTGCTTCTTTTTCGGTAAGTCCTTTATATTGCTCCATAAAAGCTATCAATCCTTTCTGTTCTGAATAATTGTTGGTCAAGCCTGCCTTGTCCAATATATATTCGTTTAAAAAGTAAGATATGCTTATGTAAAGAAATTCTGAGCTGCATTGGTTGATGATAATGATGTCACTATGGCTGATATTCAAGAACTTAAAGAATGGCTCAGAGGAAAGGACGGTGCAGGTTGGTCAATCCGGAATGGCAACAGGCTCACATCTTCATTTTGAACTTACTATTTATGGTGAATTTGTAGATTTGATGAAATACATAGACTAGTTAAGTGTTTTAAATGTAAAACCACCGCCTGATACTTCTATTTATCAGGCGGTGGTTTATTTGGAATTTAAATTATAACTTGATAGATATTGTTTTAACTGCGGCTATTATAGTGACTGCTGAAAATACCATTGAATCAAGCAATAGATTTGTTTTTACTGCATAGGCTATGACGGTATAAATTAAATAGATAATCGTTGCCGTACAGAACATTTTAAGGTGTTTCATAGCAAAAGCTTTGCGTTGCTCACTTGTTGCGGCGGCGGCGTCTTTGTAGCTTGTACCATTTATCCAATAGACACGTTCCGTTTTATACACGATGTAAAACAACAAAAGAACAGCAAGCATTGAAATTGCCAATACTATTTTACCAATAATATCTTCCGATATATATTTTTCCGGAATAAGTGCCGGTAACATAACCAATACACAAAAGCCTGCCAACCATGCTACAAAAAGTTTATAAGACTGCTTAGGATAATCTTTCTGCATAAAATACCACCTTATTTACCTGCGTTATTTCCGATTAGATAATCTTTAAAGTTTTCTATTGGAAATGGTCTGGCATACATGAAACCTTGAACCATATCACAACCGAGTTCTTTCAATAATGCTACCTGTTCTTTTGTTTCAACACCCTCGGTAACTGTTTGCATATTTAATTCTTTTGCAAGATGAATAATATTTGCCAAAATTATTTTGCCACGAGTATTTCCCTCGGAATACATTAAAAAGCAACGGTCAATTTTCAGTACATTTGCCGAAATATCTTTCAGTAAGTTTAACGATGAATAGCCACTACCAAAATCATCTATTGATATAATGAAGCCATACTCTGATAATTCACGAACAATATCAATTAATATCTCAATATTATCGTGCATTATTGTTTCTGTCAACTCCAATTCAATTAAATATGATGGTATATTGTATTTTTGAACAATCGCTTTTAACTCGTTGATATAGTTTGGATTTTTAATATGCAGTTTTGATTGATTTACTGATATTGGTACAGGTGTTATACCATTATCTATAAGCATTCTTTGATATTTGCAAGTTTCTTCCAAAACAAAATTATCAATATTTACGACAAATCCATTCTTTTCAAAAAGCGAAATAAATTCACTCGGCGGAAGTATTCCATAAGTAGGGTGGTTCCATCTGATAAGAGATTCCGCACCACCAATTTTCAGCGTATCCAAAGAGAACTTGGGCTGAACATATACAACAAATTCACCGTTCTCAAGAGCCTCAAACATGGTATTTTCAATCTTCTTAATCCGTATTTCATAATCACGAATGGCATCATTAAAGAAAACAAGCGAAGTACCACTCTTTGTTTTTGCTACCTTATGTGCCATAGTTGCTTTTTCAAATATGACATTTATAGAGGTATCTTCCGCTTTCAATTGGTATATACCAATCGCAAAATCAATACGGTAGTTTACATTGGCGGTCATATGAATGTCATAAAAATCCTTGCAAATAGCATCTTTTATTTCATTGCAATCACCATATTGGTTGCACATTAGCATTATAAAATCATCATTGACTATCCTTGCAAACAGGTCCTTATCGGATATGTTTTTTTGTACGGCTTTTACAATATTAAGCAGTACTCTGTCACCTTCTTCAAATCCAAACATATCATTTATAATTTTGAATTTTTCAATATCAAAACGTATCAACGAATAATTTTCTTTGTCTATGTTTTGAAGCATATCTTGTGCATCTAATTTGAATTTACTCAAATTACTTATTCCAGTCAAGTTATCTATGTATGCCATTTTCCATAAAATTTTTCGGCTGTTCTTTTGTAACCATATTATGTGGGATAAAACAAGTAATACCAATAAAATAAATACTCCTGCACTAAAGATAATAGGTATCTTATACTTATCACAAAACTGTAATACAGTGATATTTTGCTCCGGTGTTATTGAATTTGTATAGACTGTATTTTCTATTTCTTCTTGTGTGATTGAAGCAATGCTTTTATTCAGAATATCTAAAACAATTGGATTAATATCCTTTCCGGCTGCGATAGAGCAAGAGTCCATAAGAGATGTTGCATAAATAATGACCAGACCTTTATACTTACCTGATTGAATGACATCACCGGCTGTATGAAGACTTTCAATGGTGCAATCTGCTTGCCCTTTCACGATAGCATTGTAGCAATCGTCCATATCGTCATATATTATAATTTTATTGTTTGGGAAAACCCGTACCGCATAATCTTTTACTGTGGCATAAACTTCCGGTATAGCAATAATTTCGTTATCGGTAAAGTTTGAATTTCGTCCAACTAAGGCAAATGGTGATGAGATGAAAGTATCGGTAATAACCATGCCTTCATTTCGAGCGGCAACTAGATTTGAACCATATGACATTAAAAAATCTGCTTGACCGCTTTTAACCATATCAATACATTCTTTATGATTTTTAGCACTGATTAGATTATATTTTAATCCGCTTCTCTTAAAAATCATTGATACTATTTTCTCATTTATACATGATACGCTTTCACTTTTATTATTGAGATATTCCTTGGGAACTAATTCGGAATCACAAACCATTGTGAAAACAGGTGCATTTTCTATAAATTCTTTCTCGGGTCTTGTAAGATGGATTGATTTTCCATTAACTTTAAAGTACTTCATATGCAGTTCCGCATTAAAGTATATTTTATTTGTTTGTATCTGATCCAATGCGTAATTGATTTCATTAATCAGAGCAGTATTATTTTTGTTTGTAGCCATATACAATGGTTCGGGATTAAAACAAGCTACTTCCTTTGAATTGGGAATACTTACAACATTGCTTGATACTATTAAATCTACAGCACCTGTTTGCAGTGCCTCGATAAGTTCACTTTCGGCATTAAACTCTATATTTGTTGTAGTAAATTTATTTTTATCTGCAAAGGCAAGATAATCTGTATTTGAGGTATTGCCTTTTAATAGTCCGACTCGGCAACCATTGAAATTTTCAAAATCGTTGTAAGCCAGTTTATCATTATTATCTTGGGTTAAAAGTGCAGTATAGCCTGTACTTGTTGACAGCTTGGAAAAATTATATATTTCAGCTCTTTGAGGAGTATAATGAAGCATATCAAGTAAATCTATTTCGCCATTAGCCAGCATAATCTGCAAATCGTTCCAATTACCTTCAATAAATTCATATTCAAAGTTTGTATATTTTGCAATTTCGGAAAGATAATCATATCCATAGCCATAACGAATACCTGTTTCATTTGTTTCATAAAATCCATTTGCATTAAAAATTCCCACCCGTACAACTTTTCTTTCATCAGCGTAAACAGTGGTGCTCATTGAAGTTAATGGGAGTACAAGTGAAAATATCAGCAATAATATAGGGATTAGCTTAATTATATTTTTTCTAGATAGCCTATATGTCATTAAGTTTCTCCCCTTTGCATTGGATACGGCAATCTGAATCCAAAAAATAACGCCTCACAATAACAAAAAAATATGCTGTTATTGTAGATGTTTATACATATTATATGTTTTATACATATAG
>JAVVRS010000119.1:0-1898 GCA_036654595.1 Oscillospiraceae bacterium
CTATTATTGAAGCTTGCATTGATAATTATATCGAAAATTTTTGCAAATAGGCGAATAAGGCTAAGGCGGTAACCGCCCGCCCGGGCGCCGCAACAAAGAAGGGATACCGCAAATGCGGTATCCCTTCTTTGTTGCGGCATAAAATTTTAAGAATAGAAAAAGCAGCAGCTAATATATAAAAGCTATAATTTTTATTACTTTATTTAACTACACAATCTGTATGAAATATTATCTGTGATGGGCTGTTTAATTTTCAATGCCGGTATCCGGTTACAATACTGCTATATTATCTTTAGGCTGAAAAGCTTTGGTAGCATTGCGACAGTCAAATATAAGTGAAGCGTTGTTTACTACCATTTCATAATCTATATTGCTGTGTGCAGTAGCAATTAAAACAAGGTCATACTTTTTAATAGATTGTGCTGAAAGCTCCGAAATACCTGTTTGTTCACCATTTTTTTTACAATAATATTTAGCAACATAACTGTCATAAAAATCTATTGCTCCGCCCGCAAGGCGGAGTTTTTCAATTATTTTAAGAGATGCACTTTCACGATAATCTTTTATATCATTTTTATAAGCAATACCAAGTACAAGAATTTTTGCGGCTTGTAATGGCATACCATGTTGACTTAACAATTTAGTACAGCGGTCAATTACATAATTCGGCATAGAACTGTTGATTTCACCTGCGGTATAAATCAGCTTTGTAGGACAATCAAATTCTTTGGCTTTCCAAGTAAGATAATATGGGTCAAGAGGGATACAATGTCCCCCAAGACCGGGACCCGGATAAAATGCTTGAAAACCATAAGGTTTACTTTTAGCTGCATCAATTACTTCCCACACATTAATATCCATTTTATTACAAATCACAGCCATTTCATTAGCAAGAGCAATATTAATATTACGGTAAGTGTTTTCCAATATTTTTTCCATTTCAGCAACCTTAGGTGAAGATACAGCATAAATTTCCGCACCCAGTACTTCATTGTACATTGTTTTTATTACAGTTGTTGCCTCATTACCAATACACCCCACTACCTTAGGCGTATTATTGGTTTTATAATACGGATTACCGGGGTCAATTCTTTCGGGTGAAAAACCTAAGTAAAAATCTTCACAGCAAACAAGTCCTGAACCTTTTTCAAGCATGGGACGAATAAGTTCTTCTGTAGTTCCGGGATAAGTGGTGGATTCCAGTACTACAACAGCACCTTTTTTTAAATAACAAGCTACAATTTCAGTAGATTGTTCAA
The DNA here is from genome assembly GCA_036654595.1 of Oscillospiraceae bacterium. Taxonomy (GTDB): domain Bacteria; phylum Bacillota; class Clostridia; order Oscillospirales; family Ruminococcaceae; genus RGIG7389. The sequence continues at coordinate 1,260 of JAVVRS010000119.1, forward strand.
TATAACTTAAATCCGGTTGCTGATGTGTATCTAAAGGAGTAGGTACACAGATTGCAATATAATCTACCTTTGAAAGAAAAGAAAAATCATTGGTTGCCGCAAGTTTTCCGGCTGTAATCATTGCATTAAGCTCGGTAGTATTTACATCTGCAATATAATTGATACCATTATTAATATCAGCTACTTTTTCAGCTTGTACATCAAATCCAATTGTAGTAAATCCTGCTTTTGCGTGTTCTACTGCCAGTGGTAATCCAACATATCCCAGTCCTATTATACCTACTAATATTTGTCGATTGTATATACGCTGTAATAAATCTTCTTTTAAACTTGTTATCATTAAATTAAACCTCTTTTCACAAACCTAATCGCTCTTTTGCAGTATTGGCAAAATATATAGATATCTATACAATACTAAAAGAATGTTGGAAAAATTTTACTAACCGCACAGTTTTACCGATTTTTGCAAAAAATATGGCTATAATAATACTGCAAGTATAAGTTATGACGCCGTATCACAAGCTTGAGGGATTTGCTGCATTGGCTCCGCAGGCACAGAGCCGCCCCTTTCAGGGGCGACTCTGTGTATCGCCGCCGACGGCGGCGATATGTGCGGCAGCCGAAGGCTGCCGCACGCCT
>JAVVRS010000119.1:1908-5159 GCA_036654595.1 Oscillospiraceae bacterium
TGGCGGGGGCTCCTGTGTCTCGCCCCGCCGTGGGGTTTGTTCGCGGCGCCCGCGCACGCCCCCCCCACGCCTGCGGAGCCAATTTCCTCGGATAAGGTGTGGTTTGGGGAATATCAATCTGTATAGAGTTCTGATTTAATGTCAAATTTACAGTATCGGGTAAAAGGAGTTTTAATTTATGAATCGTGTTTTAGCAATAATGATTTGCATAAGTATACTAATTGGCTGCTCTGCTTGTATGTATAAATTACCGGCGACGGAACCGATAACAGAGCCGCAAAATGAATCTGAAAAAGTGCCGAAAAAATTAAAAATAGGGATATCTGTGTTGGCGGAAGATAAAAGTTTATTGCCGAATATGATTTCTTTATTGCAGCAACAAGCTGAACATTATCCGGATTTAGATTTATATATAGCATCAACAACACAGTCTACAGCAGAACAAATAACGTATCTTTTACAACAGGACGTACAGCTTATAGCTGTTGAAATAGGAAATGATGAAGATGCAATAATTACTTCGGAACTGATAGCAGAAAGTGATTTACCAATTATTTTTATGGGTAAGCGACCGCCGTTGTCGGTAATGCAAAGTTGTAAAACCGCATATTATAGCGGTGTAAATGAAAGCTTTGCTGGGCAGGCACAAGGTGAACTTGCAGTGAGATTATGGGATTGTTTCAGTATATTTGACCGCAATAAAGATGGAAAAATGCAATTATTACTGATAACCGATACAGAAAATATACCTATAGCTGCAATGGAAACAATAGAGAATATTGGTGTGGATTTAGAACTTTTTGAGATGTTTGAAGCAGGAAAAACTGCGGAAGAAACACAAAAAAAGCTGTCCGAACAGATTGTTAATTACAAAAAAATGCCGGAAATGATTTTATGTGCAGATGATACAGCGGCAATTGGAGCGGTTGTTGCCTTACAAAATGCAGGGTATAATAATGGTGTAAATGATGCAGATAAAACAGTTGGAGTAATTGGTTTTGGTGGTAATAATACAGCATTAAAAATAATACGAAGCAATGCAATGACAGCAACGCTTTCACAAGATACAGAGGAGCTTGCAGATAAAATTTTACAAATAAGCCGTTCATCGCTTATTAAAGATGAAGTTTTAAGCGGAGATAATGCTGCGAATATTGAGATAGATTATAAACGAATTATTGCACCTAAATTCAGTGGAGAATAACCATAGCATTTGCAATAAAAGCGGACGTGCTTTGCACGTCCGCTTTTATTAAGTTTAATATATTCCCAAGAGAGAATAAATATATATCTTACTATTTCGGAAACTTTATTTCCGGAGTTATATTAGTTTTCATCTTTTCATTAAAAGATTTGCTTATTCTTTCATACTTTTCCGGGTCAACCTGTTTTAGTTTTTGTAATGATTCAATAATTTTAATCTGTTCTTCTGCTGTCCATGTTGAATTGTTTGCCATAGTTTTTGCCTCCTTATTTTTTACTGTAGAGAACGGAGCCTCTACCTTTTTAATGTAGCCTCTGCACTGCGTGCCCTCGTATACGGCGGACTTCGTCCGCCGTATACCGCCGCCATAAAGGCGGCGGTATGTTGGCGACGGGCATAGCCCGTCACCAACATACGAGGGCACGCAGGAAGTAAGCTTTCAGTTAAGCCGGCCTCGACCGGTTACTTTGTGTAAAGTTTGCTTGATACGCTGCCTTAACGGAGCATAAATATCACCTGTAAGTATGGGGTTATCAGCTAAAAGCTGAGTAGCACTTTGTTGTGCTGCTTGAAGCAGGTCAATATTTTTGCTTATATCAGCTACTTTCAGTTCAGGCATACCATGCTGCCGCAAACCAAAAAAATCACCGGGTCCACGTTGAGCAAGGTCAAATTGAGCCAGTTCAAAACCATCATTGGTAGAACAAAGTTTTTTTAATCTGCCACGAGCTTCATCACCGGTGCTGTCAGATACCAAAATGCAATGAGATTGAACAGAACCTCTGCCGACACGACCTCTAAGCTGATGAAGTTGACTTAAACCAAAACGGTGAGCATCTTCAATCAGCATAATAACCGCATTAGGTACGTCCATACCAACTTCAATGACAGTAGTTGATACAAGCAATTGAGTTGTACCATTTTTAAAGCTTGACATAACAGTTTCTTTTTCCTTTGATTTCATTTTACCATGTAATAAAGCCAGAGTATAGTCTGCAAATGAATTTTCACTTAATTGACGAGCATAATCTATAACGGGAATAAGCCCCATATCAACATCACCGGTTTCAATAAGAGGACAAACTATATAAGCTTGAAAACCTTGATCAAGATGTTTTTTAATAAAAGAAAATGCACGTTCACGCATATCTGTGGTTATGGCATAAGTTTTAACACGCATACGCCCTTGAGGCATTTCTTTTATAGTAGAAATATTTAAATCTCCATATAAAATTAAAGCTAAAGTACGAGGGATTGGCGTAGCAGACATAACTAAAGTGTGAGGATTAATACCTTTATCCGAAAGTCCTGTACGTTGAGATACACCGAAACGGTGTTGCTCATCGGTAATTACAAGTCCTAAATTTTTAAAAGATACATCTTCACTAATAAGAGCATGAGTACCTATACAAAGATTAATTGAACCATCAGCTAAACCTTCTTTAATATGTTGCTTATCTTTTTTATTGACTGAACCTGTCAGCAATGCTATAGTAATGCCTAACGGAGCAAGAAATTCGGTAAGGGTTTCATAATGTTGCTCGGCAAGCAATTCAGTAGGGGCCATCATTGCAGATTGATAATTATTTTTTATTACTATATATATAGCAGCGGCAGCCACCATAGTTTTACCACAGCCGACATCACCCTGCAACAAACGGTTCATAGCAAGTTCGCCACATAAATCCTCAGTAATTTCATCAATGGCAGTAAATTGACCGTTAGTAGGTATGAATGGTAAAGAATTAATAAATGGTTCCATTGCAACGGGAATAATTTTACAGCTTGATTGTTTAACTTTCTTTTTACCTTTAAGCTGCATGGTTAAAGTTAGTATAAACAGTTCTTCAAATATAAGCCGTTGCTTTGCCCTCATTAAGGCTTCATTGCTTTGCGGAAAATGAATATTAAGTAAAGCTTCATCTATACCCATAAGATTGTTTGTACAGAGCACATTAGGCGGCAATGGGTCAAGTAAAGGGACAGGGGATACAAGCTGTGATAAATGTGATGAAATCATTTTAGAGCTAAGTCCTGCGGTTTGAGG
>JAVVRS010000120.1:0-5056 GCA_036654595.1 Oscillospiraceae bacterium
GTGCCGTACCAATGCTCATGTAACGGTAAATCTGCATTGAATCCGCAGAAACTACCTCGCCGTTATATCTTTTGCAAAGCTCTATTGCAAGTTTTGTTTTGCCTGACGCTGTAGGCCCCACAACTCCTATTACAGGGATTTTACTCAATGCTTTTTCCTCCATGTTTATTTTAACCCAACCGTCCAAACCGTTTTTCAAGCTCTCTTTTAGATATTACTGCCTCTATCGGTCTGCCATGTGGGCAATATTTTACGTCCTCATTTTGCTTTAACAATTCTATCAAGGTGTTTAACTCTTGAAGTCCGCTCTGTTCGCCTGCCATAATTGCAGCTCTGCAAGCCATTGAATGAAGCATATCATACACAACCTCAGGGGTTAAATCGTTGCGGTTCTGATACATCTTGACCGCTATCTCCTCGGTAATTTCAGCTATATCCTTATCCGCAAGCATCTGTGGTATCTCACGCACAACCAATGTACCCTCGCCAAAATCTTCTACCAACATACCAAGCTTTAAAAATTCATCTAATCTATCCGTCGCAACGGCGTATACATCTTTAGGCAGATTTACAACTACAGGTGTCAAGAGCAGCTGACGCTGTCCGTTCTCTATAGCTTGAAGCAGCTTGTTGAAATTTAATCGTTCATGTGCGGCGTGTTTATCAATAAAAATAAGCTGTGTATCGGTTTGCAGAAGTATGTATCCCGAAAACACCTCGCCTATAAATTTTGCATTTTGATAGCGGTCGGGTTTATCATCTTGAATTGATGCTATTTTTTGTTCACGACGTTGCTGCGTTTCCTGCTGTTCTTGCGGTGTCGGTTCAATTAAAATTGATTTTAGCGGCATAGGTATTGGCTTTTCATATATGCGGATAGTGCTTTTGCTCTGAGTGGTATCTGTTATACCCTGCATGTCAAACGGCTGTGAAAGCTTCATCTGCTTTGAGGGTGATGTGCTTTGTTTTTTTATGGGTTGTTCTACCATCTCACGATACTGCTGTGCCGAAAATCTCTGCTGTATTGGATTTACTACCTTGCTATCTGCGGTATATGGATTATATGGCTTATTTTCGGGTTCGGCTGTTACACTGTTTTTACCAAGTGTACTCTTAACCGCATACAGCACACCTTCAAAAATTACTTTTTCATTGGTAAAACGAACCTCTGTTTTTGCAGGGTGAACATTTACATCAACATCATGTAATGCAATGTCAATGTTCAAAAAACAAACAGGAAATTTACCCGTAATAATGGAATGTTTATAGGCTTCCTCAAGTGCAATAGAAGCTGTTGCGGTTTTTACATAACGACGATTGATAAAAAAATTCTGCATTGTACGCTTTGACTTGCCCGACGTCGGCTTTGACACATACCCTGTAACCGTCACACCGTTGTAGCTGTAATCTACCGGCAAAAGGGTATCGCTTATCTCTCTGCCATAGATGGAATGTACCACCGACAGCAATTTGTCATCACCCGAAGTCATAAGTATCGTTTTACCGTCACGAATAAGCTTGAAAGAAATTTCAGGGTGTGCTATAGCCAGTTTTTCAACAATCATGGTAATTGCACTGCCTTCGGCGGTATCTTTTTTAAGAAACTTCATTCTCGCCGGTGTGTTGTAAAAAATATCTCTTACTGTAATACTGGTTCCTACGGGACAACCTTGCGGTGAATTTTCAATCTCCTGTGAGCCATGTATAACGTATTTTGTGCCCTCAGGGTTATCTTCTGTTCTTGTAATCATTTCTACCTTGCACATTGCCGCAATTGAAGCTAATGCTTCACCTCTGAAGCCCATTGTACCTATTGAGTAAAGGTCGTCTGTTGTTTGTATTTTACTCGTGGCATGACGGAGAAAGGCTTTGGCTACCTGCTCATTTTCTATACCCTGTCCATTATCGGTCACACGCATATATGTAACGCCGCCGTCACGAATTTCTATTGTAATTTTAGTCGCTCCCGCATCTATAGAATTTTCCGTAAGCTCTTTTATAACTGCGGCAGGTCGTTCTACCACTTCACCTGCGGCTATAAGCTCTGCAAGGTGTTTGTCCAAAACATTGATATTTGCCAATGCCTTTTCCTCCTTTATACCAGTCTTTTCAGCTCGTCCAAAATATTCAGTGCCTGTATAGGTGACAAACTGTTTACATCAAGCTCTTTGAGTCGTTTTATAATTTCGCTGTCATCAGATTGCATGAAGAACATCTGTTCATCATTCTCAGGTTTTGGTTGTTTGTCTTTAGCGGTTGTTATTATTTGTCCCGATTCCAATGCTTCAAGAATTTTTTTGGCACGATTTACAACAGACTCGGGTATCCCCGCCAGCTTTGATACATATATGCCATAGCTGTCATCTGCACCGCCACGAACAATTCTTCTCAAAAATATAATATCTTCACCTTTTTTACGAACTGCAATATTGTAATTTTTAACCCCTGCAAGCTGTTCCTCAATTGCTGTTAACTCATGATAATGGGTAGCAAACAATGTTTTTGCTCCAAGCTTTTTCTTGTCCACAATGTGTTCAATAACTGCTCTGGCAATACTCATTCCATCAAAGGTAGATGTTCCTCTGCCAATTTCATCAAGTATAAGCAAACTGCGTTTTGTTGCATTTTTAAGAATATTTGCCACCTCACTCATCTCTACCATAAAAGTAGATTGTCCGGAGCTTAAATCATCTGAGGCACCTATCCTTGTAAAAATACCGTCTACAATACCCACAGTTGCAGCCTTAGCAGGTACAAAGCAACCAATCTGTGCCATCAGTACAATCAATGCAGACTGCCGCATATAGGTAGATTTACCTGCCATATTCGGTCCTGTGATAATTGCCATTCGGTTATCCTCTAAATCAAGAAACAGGTCATTTGATACAAACAAGGTGTCGGTAATCATCTGTTCAATTACAGGGTGACGTCCATCTTTTATATTGATTATACCGCTTAAATCTACACTGGGTCGGCAATAATTGTTGTTTATCGAAACTTTTGCAAAGGAACAAAGTACATCAAGCAACGCTATAAGTCCTGCTGATTTTTGAACTCTGTGAAGCTCTGTTGAAAGATTGGCTCTTAACTTCTCATACAGCTTCTGTTCAAGTGACATTATTTTATCGCCTGAATTCATAATTGTTTCTTCAAGCTCTTTTAGTTCACCTGTAATGTATCTTTCACAGTTTGCAAGCGTTTGTTTGCGTATATAATTATCAGGTACAAGATGCTGATATGATTTTGTAACTTCAAGATAATACCCAAATACTCGGTTAAAGCTTATTTTAAGGTTCTTGATGCCTGTTTTTTCACGTTCTTCCGCTTCAATCTTTGCAATAAAACCTTTTGAACCGCTGACAATACTTTTAAGTCGGTCAAGTTCTTCATCATATCCATCTTTAATAAATCCGCCATCTCTGAACAACTTTCTATCAATGCACTGATATCCTCCAACGTGTCAAGTTCCTGTGCTATTTCGGTTAGCAAACGACATTTAACCCCACCCATACACTGCTTTATTGTAGGCAGATAGGACGCTGTATACTGCAAAGACTTCAGTTCTCTCGGTGTGATATTGCCAAACACAATGCGTGTCATCAATCTTTCAAGGTCAAATATATTTGCAAGTGCCGCCGTAATATCATCAAGCAGCATTGTATTGCCGACAAGTTCTTCAACTGCATTTAAGCGGTTATTTATATGTGTTGGGTTTATAAGCGGCTTTTCTATGTATGACCGTATAAGTCGCTTACCCATTGGTGTTTTAGTTTTATCAAGCACCCAAAGCAAAGTGCCTTTTTTTTCGCCTGTTCTCATAGTAGCTGTCAATTCAAGGTTTTTCCGTGCTATCAAATCCAAATTCATAAACTGCTTTTCAGTATAAACATTAAGATTTACAAGGCAATCCAAACCATGACGCTGCGTTTCATAAAGATATGCAAGCAAGCCACCCAATGCACAAACACCATCAGGCAATTTGTTCAGCTTCATATCTGCCAGACTTTGCTTTTTAAAATGCTTCAAAATCAGCTTTTCTGCTGCTGTATATTCAAATTTTTCATCATCTAAAAGCTCTGCAATACAGCTTAATCTTTCCCGTATAAATATACCTATCTCATTCTTTGGAAGCAAGCCTGTATTAAACACAATTTCATTCGGGTAAAAACGTGATAACTCATTTTTCAGCTGATTATCAAAGTTGTCGTCCTTAGGTATTGCTGTTAAATTTATTTCACCTGTTGAAATATCCGCAAATGCTACTCCGCAACCGTTCTCTCCCATATACACCGCTGCAATATAGTTGTTTGAGCCTTCATCAAGCATACTGTTTTCCAACACAGTGCCGGGTGTGATTACCCTGACAACATCTCTTTTAACAATTCCTTTTGCTGTTGCCGGATCCTCCAACTGTTCACAAATTGCAACCTTATATCCTTTTTTAACAAGGCGTGCTATATACGTTTCAGCACTGTGATATGGTACTCCACACATAGGTGCTTTTTCTTCTTGACCGCAATCACGTCCTGTTAAGGTTAATTCCAGTTCTCGAGATGCTACAATTGCATCTTTAAAAAACATTTCATAAAAATCGCCTAAGCGGAAAAATAAAATATGGTTCTCATGTTTTTGTTTGATTTCAAAATATTGTTTCATCATCGGAGAAAGTTCTGCCATATTTTTCTAACCTCCTAAAGGTATCTTTTGGGATATTATCCAACTGTTTTATCTATAGTTTTAATAGAATTTGTGCCTCCTGCCCCGCAGGCGGGCGGCTCCGCCGCCCATATTGCCCACCGAGAGGTGGGCAATATGCGGATTTGCCCTTTAGGGCAAATCCGCTGCCTGCGGGGCAGGAGCCGCAAATTGGCAGGGGCTAAAGGTATAATATATAAAAATTTGGATAATATTCCAAGTAGTATGTATTGCATAAGAAACAGTTCCCTCCTCCTAGTTAAACAGGGAGGAGGGTAAAAATTTGTTTTATTTGCAGGTTAAAGGATTAGTGACAACCACCGCCGCAGCTGCTGCAACTTGAACCGTCACAACCGCCTTC
>JAVVRS010000121.1:0-5028 GCA_036654595.1 Oscillospiraceae bacterium
AACCGCAAATTTGCATTGTAAAAATCCTTGCAAGCTTTCCTCTGTGCAGAAAGAAATTTCTTTTCCTTCATTGCAAAGCCTAATACAGCTTTCTAATGTAGCAGCGTCTAAACCAATATCCAATAATATTATTTCACCGCTTGAATGATGATTGCCTTCCCATTTAATATTGGCACGACAAAATCTGACCAGTTGCTCTAAATTTTCGATTTCACCTTTAAGAGGAATTATAGTCACTGTCTTTGGTAAATAATTAGGTCGCCACAGCCATTTGGAAATCTGTCCTAAAATATGTGTAAGTCCCAATATCATAAGTATTCCCATTGTAGTGTAAACGATTATAGCAATCATATATGAATATTCCTCCTCACCTGTTATTTCTAATACTATATGGTATGTTATTTAAAATAAAAAGGTGAAAAAAATACCTTGTCCGCATATAATACGAACAAGGTAATGATTATTACTATTTTAATGCTTCAAGTAAAGCATCAATTTTATCAATTTTTTCCCAAGTTACACCTAAATCTTCTCTGCCCATGTGACCATAAGCTGCAAGCTGTTTGTAAATTGGCTTTCTTAAATCTAATTTTTGAATAATTGCTTCAGGACGTAAATCAAATACTTTTGATACTGCTGTTGCAATTTCTTCATCATGGTGTGTACCTGTTCCAAAGGTATTTACATTGATTGATACAGGCTTTGCAACACCTATTGCATATGCAAGCTGTACTTCACAGCGTTTGGCAATACCTGCTGCAACAATATTTTTTGCTACATATCTTGCAGCATATGCGGCACTTCTGTCAACCTTGGTAGGGTCTTTACCCGAGAAACAACCGCCGCCATGTCTGCCCCAGCCGCCATATGTATCAACGATTATTTTTCTGCCGGTTAAACCACTGTCCCCTTGCGGTCCGCCTACTACAAAACGTCCTGTTGGATTAATAAAAATCTTAGTGTTTTCATCAATAAACTTTGCAGGTACAATTGGTTCTATAACATATTTTTTAATATCTGTACGAATTTGTTCAAGACTGATTTCAGGTGCGTGTTGATTTGAAACAACAATAGTATCTACTCTTACTGGACGGTCATCTTTATATTCAACAGTTACCTGTGTTTTACCATCCGGACGCAAATATTCCAAGGTATTATCTTTGCGAACCTTAGTAAGCTGTTTTGCCAACTGATGTGCTAAAGAAATAGGCATTGGCATTAATTCCGGTGTATCATCACAAGCATACCCAAACATCATACCTTGGTCACCTGCACCTGTAGCAAAACCATCTTGCAGTTCACCTTGTTTGGCTTCCATTGCATTATCTACACCTAATGCAATATCGGGTGACTGTTCATCAATCGTTGTAATAACTCCGCAGGTATCACCATCAAAGCCATATTTAGCTCTGTCATATCCAATTTCTTTTATTGTTTTACGAGCAATCTTTTGAATATCAACATAACATGATGTACTTATTTCACCCATAATCATTGTTAAGCCTGTAGTTACTGTAGTTTCACACGCAACCCGTGCATATGGGTCTTGTTCCAAAATTGCATCTAAAACAGCATCTGAGATTTGGTCACAGATTTTATCGGGGTGTCCTTCTGTAACACTTTCTGAAGTAAATAAAAAATTTGCCATTGTTTTGCTTCCTTTCTTTTGTATCAAGAGTTTGCTAGGGCATTTCTTAAATCAGAAAGCCTATTCGGGTAAATAAAAAATGCACTCAACAGCGAGTGCATTATATTAATACTCATCTGTCGGAATAAATCCGCAGGATTTAGCACCTTGCACATTTGCAGGTTGCCGGACGTCATTGGGCCTGTCCCCTCAGTCACTCTTGATAAGGTCTATTCAATTAAATTTAATTTTTATATTGTATCCTATTTTAGTAGATTTGTCAAGTGTTTGGTAAGCAATCTGTGTAAACTGCTTACCAAGCATAAATAATTTTATTGATTTTATAACAATACTTAATCTTCTACAGTTACTTTAGTTTTACTTGCACTCAAAATATGCTTTGAAATTGGTTTGTAAATTAAAAATGTTACTACAGAATTTATACCTGCTTTAAGTAAATTAAATGGAATAATTGCAGGTAAAATCAATGCTTTTACAGCTTCTACAGGTGCTCCCAAAAAGAATGGTGTTATAAGTATATTTGCAAATACCATTACTGTTACCATACAAACAGTTCCACAAGCTAAAGCTACAATTGCACCTTTCATACTCTTTTTAATTTTATATATATTACCTGCAACAATCACAAACGCTCCTGTAGCAATAAGGTGCATTAATATGCCATAAATACCGCTTGCTGCACTGACTGTTGTTCCTTGTATAATTGATACTAAAAATGTAAGAATTACACCTGCTAGAGGTCCATATGCAAATGTACCTATAAGTATAGGAATATCCGCAGGGTCATATTCCAAAAATGGTGCCGCAGGTATCAATGGCAGATGAACTATCGCTACCAATACAACTGAAATTGCAATAAACATTGCCATGAGTGTTATCTTTTTTGTGTTAATTTTTTTCATAGTGATTTGCTCCTTCAAAATTTGAATTTTGTAGGTCTGTATGAGGTTGATAAACAAATTTACAGCCCCCAACTATTAAAGTATAACAAAGCATAACCTTTGTGTCAATAGAAACTATATGCTGCTGCATTACGGCTCCCACAGGACCGCTTATTAGATATATATCTAATAAGCGGTTGCCTTTCCGTAAAACGGAAAGGCAGAAATAATCACTTCTGCTTCCGCAGAAGTGATTATTTCTCTGTGGGAGCCGTATTGTCGAAGCTTAAAGGCGGCAAAAAAAGTCCTCCCGTAAAACGAGAGGACTTAAATATATCAAAAAGAAATTACTTATTGATAGCTGTTACAACGCCTGAACCTACTGTTCTGCCGCCTTCACGGATAGCAAAACGTAGACCTTCTTCAATAGCGATTGGAGTGATAAGTTCAACGTCCATTTCGATATTGTCGCCAGGCATACACATTTCAGTGCCTTCTGGAAGTGTAACCACACCTGTAACGTCAGTAGTTCTGAAATAGAACTGTGGTCTGTAGTTGTTAAAGAAAGGTGTATGACGGCCGCCTTCATCTTTCTTCAAAACGTATACGTTAGCATGGAATTTTGTATGTGGGTTGATGGAGCCCGGTTTACAAAGAACTTGACCACGTTGGATATCAGATCTTTGAACACCACGAAGAAGTACGCCAACGTTATCGCCTGCTTCAGCATAATCAAGGATTTTTCTGAACATTTCGATACCGGTGCAAACAACTTTTTGTTTTTCTTCTTTAAGACCAACGATTTCAACTTCATTACCTGTGTTAAGTTGACCTCTTTCTACTCTACCGGTAGCAACTGTACCACGACCTGTGATTGTGAATACATCTTCTACAGGCATCAAGAAAGGAAGGTCTTTCTTTCTTTCAGGTGTTGGAATCCAAGCGTCAACAGCTGCCATCAATTCAATGATTGGAGCATATGCAGGAAGTGAAACATCATCAGGAGATTCCATAACTGCAAGAGCGGAACCTTTAACGATAGGTGTATCATCGCCAGGGAATTCATATTCATTAAGCAAATCACGAATTTCCATTTCAACCAATTCCATCAATTCAGGGTCATCAACTTGGTCTGCTTTGTTCATAAATACAACGATATAAGGTACGCCAACCTGACGGGAAAGAAGAATGTGTTCACGTGTCTGTGGCATTGGGCCATCAGCAGCGGAAACAACCAAGATTGCACCGTCCATTTGAGCAGCACCTGTAATCATGTTTTTAACATAGTCAGCATGTCCTGGGCAGTCAACGTGTGCATAGTGACGGTTAACGGTTTCATATTCAACGTGAGAAGTGTTGATAGTGATACCACGTTCTCTTTCTTCAGGAGCTTTATCGATGTTTGCATAGTCAACGAATTTAGCTGTACCTTGGAGAGCAAGAGTTTTTGTAATAGCAGCGGTCAGAGTTGTTTTACCATGGTCAACGTGGCCGATTGTACCAATGTTAACGTGTGGCTTATTTCTTTCAAATTTAGCTTTTGCCATTGTTGATTCCTCCCTAATATATTATAATTATAGTTTTTTTATTGAGTTGCTACAAAAGTATTGTAACAATTTATACTTTAAAATGCAAGGTGTTTACAGTATTAAATCAGTCTTTTTTTCTGGCATTCATAATGCCTTCGGAGATTGATTTAGGAACTTCAATATAGTGTGAAGGTTCCATTGTATATTGTCCACGACCTTGTGTTTTGGAACGCATATCTGTTGCATAACCAAACATTTCGGAAAGTGGTACAAATGCACGGATTTCCTGTGAACCATTTCTTGCTTCCATACCTTGAATTTGTCCACGACGTGAGTTAAGGTCGCCCATAACATCGCCCATGTATTCTTCCGGTACATTTACTGTAACTTTCATAATTGGCTCAAGAATGGTTGGGTCAGCTTTTCTCATAGCTTCTTTGAAAGCCATTGAGCCGGCAATTTTAAATGCCATTTCAGAGGAGTCAACTTCATGGTAAGAACCATCATATAGTTTTACCTTAACATCAACTACAGGATATCCTGCAAGGATACCGGCTGCCATTGCACCTTGAATACCTTGGTCAACTGCAGGGATATATTCTTTTGGAATAGAACCGCCTACAACAGCATTGATAAATTCATAGCCTTTACCCGATTCATTTGGTTCAACTTGAATTTTAACATGACCGTATTGACCTTTACCACCTGATTGACGAGCATACTTCTGATCGACGTCTGCTGCTTTTCTGATGGTTTCTTTGTAAGCAACCTGAGGTTTACCTACATTTGCTTCAACCTTAAACTCACGCATGAGTCTGTCAACAATAATTTCAAGATGGAGTTCACCCATACCTGCAATAAGAGTTTGACCGGTTTCTTCGTCGGTATAGGTTCTGAAAGTTGGATCTTCTTCTGCAAGTTTTGCAAGACCCAGACCCATCTTTTCCTGACCGGCTTTTGTTTTAGGTTC
>JAVVRS010000122.1:0-5005 GCA_036654595.1 Oscillospiraceae bacterium
AAGACAAATCTTCATTGTAATAAAATTCTATAGCCTCACGTTGTTTTTCGGTAAGCATTTCACCATAGAAATCAAGCAGCAGTGATATATCCATATTTTTTGCCATCTCTGCAATACCCCTTTCAGTTGCTGTAAACCTATTACCTTTACAACCTTACCTCATGTATTATACCTAAAGAAATCTTCCTTGTCAAGTCTTTTCCTTTACAGTTTTTTAAATCTTTTTGTCAAATAAAAACAGCCTCTGTCTTAATGACAAAAGCTGCTTTTTTTCTGCAAGGTATCAGTTGGTTTCAATGTACATATCTTCACAGTATATGGTTTCGGCTGTCGGTTCGTTATAAACCTCGCTTGTATATACCTGCTCATCATCACAATATATTTTAAAGCTGTCAAAGAAAAATCCTTTGGTTTCGGTTTGCATGGTATTGGGTTCAATTTTTATTGCAGATATCAATGTTAATTTTGTGCTTGGAACGCTTGGACTGTAAAATATCTTCTCTGCATTCAGTGACAGATGTGAACTTGATGAAAATTCTTTTATCTGTGGAAGATTAAATGTACCATCACTTTGCTGTGGGTGGTATTGACTTACCGTATAAAGAACATCATCAGTCTTTACGCTGGTAATATAGTTACCTGTTTGAGCATATACTCCTACTCGCTTTGGTTTCTGCGGATTGCTGATATTATACATCAGAGTTTGTGTGCTCACAGGATTAAGTACTGTACCATCACCAACGATAAGCAGATTGTTTCCAAATGTATGAATACTTCTGCCCTCTGTCATGTCCGGAAGCTCAACACTGCTTATCTGCTCTTTTGTCTTGGTATCGGTAACGGTAAGCTCTACAGTTTCGGACGAATTTACAACACAATAAAGATTACTTTGTTCACTAACCGAAGCTGCAACATTCTCTTTCATTGATTCAGTATCATTTTTTGTAAGCGGTAATTCCGACGTTTCATCATTTCCGGAAGATTTGACAGCTGCTTGACCTTCTATCCACTGTTTAATTTCGTTTCTTTCTTTAAAAGAAGCTATATCATTTTTCTCCGTCTGCTGTGCACCTGTTGTCATACTATATGCTCTTGGACTGTCAGCCTCAGTATCTTGTTCAGCAACATCTTCTACTGCATATTCCGCCATCATCGCTTCGTTTTCAGTATCATATGAAGCACCTAATCCACTTTCTGCCATTCGTGGTGTAGGACTGTTTTGAACCATCTCCGAAGAAATATTCTTTGAAGCAAAAATATAATCATAAGCAAAATAAATTCCAACAACCAATACAAAACACGCTGCTAAAGGCATTACTGCTTTTTTCCAATAAAATTTTATATCCGGTTCAATTTTATGTGTTGAACTTCCGGACTGATTTAATTTTTCTAACATATTTGCTCCGTATAGGCTTGGTGGCAGGTCTATGTCTTTATCTACAGCTTTAAATTTTTGCTTGAAATATTCTATCTCTTGTTCCAAAGATATATCATTTTCTTTCATGTCGCCACCTCCTTTACTCTGTTTCTTCCAATAGTTGTCGCATCTTTTTAAGTGCTCTATATAGCTTTGAACTGACTGTACCATGCGGCATACTCATAATATCTGAAATTTCTTTGGTCGTATAACCTTGCAATACCGAAAGCAAAACTATTTGGCGGTCTTCATAGCTGATTGAATTTAAAGCACTTGATACAGATATTTTATCCGATGATGATATTGATAAATCATTCTTATCTTCTGTAAGATTTAAAAAATCATCTATATCATAAACATTACGTTGTTTTATGTAATCGCCTATTTTACGTTTACATCTAAATGTAAGTATTCTTGTTATCCATGGTTTAAAGGCAGCCTCGTCCCTTAGCTTTGAAATGCCTTTATAGGCTTCAATAAAGGTTTCCGACACCACATCTTCAGCATCATGCTGATTGCCTAAAGTATAAAGTGCCAGTTTATACAGCGATGGAGCAACTATATCATAAAGCTCGGTAAAGCTTTGTTGATTGCCTTGTTTTGCCTGCTTTACTATGTTGACATCAATTTTCAAGTCTAATACACCACCATTCATCAGCGGCTATATAATTAGTGTCTTTCACATTGCGGATTGTTGCACAAATTATAAGGCTGCATTAAATATTTTAATACTGTTTTATCTCGTATGGACTTTTTTTGCAAATCCCATAGATTTATTATATCCATTTTAATCTTTTCGTCAAACTATTTTACTCTTAATAATAAATTTCTGTTGATTTTACAGCATCAGCCCCGCAGGCGGACGGCGAAAGCCGTCCGAATTGCCACCAAGGTGGCAATTGACGGATTTTCCACTTCGTGGAAAATCCGTGCCTGCGGGGCCGAGCTTCACATTTGCAAAATTTAGTGGGCAATATCATGTAAAATAAGCTGGGGCTGTTGCATTTGCAACAGCCCCAGCTTATTTTCCCTTAAAAAAAACAAAACCAACCTCTTAGAATATGGTGCATTTCCTGTGGCGGTTCGCCGCTATTTTAATTCTGCTATTGTTACTCCACTTTCACCTTCACCGTAAAGACCCGGACGGCTTGTGCGAATATTGGGGTGCTTTCTTAAATGCTGCTGAATAGCTGTTCTCAAAACACCGGTACCTTTACCATGAATTATAGTAATAGCTGTAATCCCATTCATAACACAATTATCAATAAAACGGTCAACCAACATAATACCCTCATCTGATGCACAACCTCTGATATCAATTTCACTTTTTATCTCTCGCTGTGCTTTACTTTGGGTAGCTTTGGTTACATTTCCGCTTTGTTTTGCTTTACCTTGTTTATTTTCTTTTAAACGCAATTTCTGAATAGGAATTTTTGTTTTCATAATACCGCTTTGCACAGTAACATTACCATTGCTGTCGGGCAAACCAATTACTGTTCCCTCTTGTGCCAAATCTATAACCAAAACAATATCTCCCTTTTTAAGAGGACGTGGCAATTGATATTCTTCATCATTTTGTGTTTGAATTACAGGATTAGCTTCTTTATCCAATCTTTTAAGACCTGATTTTACACCAAGCTTTGACTGCCCAACCATAATCGAAAAATTTTCCGCTTCTTTTTGTCTGCGTAATTCATCAAGCTCATCTATCATTTTTTCAGCTTGTGCCCTTGTACGTTCTACTATACCTCTTGCTTGATTTTGTGCTTCTTCCAGTTCATGTGCCATCTGTTCTTCGGTTTTCTTTTTGTATGTTTCAAATGCAAGTCTGGAGATACGTTCCTGTTCTCTTGTGGATATTGCTTTTCGGCGTTCTGCTTCTAAAGCTTGTCTTGATAATTCCAGCTGTGACACAACATCTTCAAAACGAACATTATCTCCTGAAATATACCCTTTTGCACGTTCAATTATATCATCACCTAAACCAAGACGGCTACTGATTGCAAACGCATTGGATTTTCCCGGTATCCCCATAAGCAGTTTGTAAGTTGGACGCAAGGTTGCTACATCAAATTCACAGCTTGCATTCATTACTCTTGATGTTGTAAGTGCATACTTTTTAATTTCTGCATAGTGAGTAGTAGCAGCAACCTTTGCCCCAAACCCTGCAAGACTTTCAATTATAGCAACCGCTAATGCTGCACCTTCTACAGGGTCGGTACCGGCTCCTAATTCATCTATAAGCACCAGACTGTTTTCATCAGCATTTTCTACAATTGATATTATATTAGTCATATGTCCCGAAAAAGTTGATAAATTTTGTTCTATACTCTGTTCATCACCTATATCTACAAGCACTTTTTTGAATATTGAAACGGTACTGCCATCTCTGACCGGTAACATTAGTCCTACCGCCGCCATAAATGTAAGCAACCCCAAGGTTTTGATTGCAACGGTTTTACCACCTGTGTTAGGTCCTGTAATTACCAATACATCAAAATCTTTACCAATACTTATATCCATGGGGACAACTTTATCTTTATCAATTAATGGGTGTCTGGCTTTTTTAAGTTCTACTATACCATTATCAGTAAGATTTGGAACAGTTGCATTCATTTTATATGACAAAGCGGCTTTTGCAAAATATAAATCCAGCTCTACTATATAGTCATATCCCGATAATATCTCATCAGCATAATTGCCTACTTTTGCCGACAGTGCATAGATAATTCGTTCTATTTCCTGTTCTTCTTTAGATTTAAGTATTCGTATTTCATTATTAGCTTCAACTACAGATAACGGTTCTACAAATACAGTAGCTCCACTCGCAGAAGAATCATGCACCAAACCTTTGATTTCGCCTCTGTATTCAATCTTAACAGGTACAACAAATCGTCCGTTTCTCATAGTAATTATTGGCTCTTGCAAATATTTTTGCTGTGCAGGTGATTTAATCATATTATCAAGCTTTTCACGGATTTTTCTCTGCTCCGTACTTATTTTACGGCGTATTTGATATAACTCATCACTTGCATTATCTGCAATTTCTTCCTCTGAAATTATACTTGTTGTAAGCAGCTCCTCTAATCCCTTATTGGGTCTTAGGCGGTCAAATAATTCATCAAGTGAGGTCGTAATGTTTTCACAGCGTTTACGCCAATCATAAAATCCCCGTATATTTCTCAATACACCTGTAATATCAATAAGCTCTCGCAATGAAAGATTTGACCCTTTATTTGCTTTTGTTATGGCATCTTTACAATTTTTAAGTCCACGCAACGACGGTGAACCATACCTTATAGATAGTGCTGCTGCATCTTCAGTCTTTTTCATAAGTGCATTTGCAATATATATATCGTCCACGGGGCATAGCTCTGCAGCAAGTTTTTTACTGTCATCACAGCCGCACTGTTCAGACAGCATTTTAAGAACCTTATCAAGTTCTAATGCTTTACTATATCTGTTAATGTTGTACATTCTTACCTCCGGTTTTATAGTTCAAGTGTGTTGATTATCAAGCAAATCTTACTGCGTGGGGCGGCACAATCAAGGGCAAACCTTCGGTTTGCCCTTGCGGCGGCGAAGCCG
>JAVVRS010000123.1:0-3620 GCA_036654595.1 Oscillospiraceae bacterium
AAGCGGAACCAATCTGCGATTGGTTCCGCTTGAGGCGGCGAAGCCGCCTGCGGCACTTTAGTGCCGCATTGTGCCGCCCCGTGGGCGAACCGGCTTTTCTCCCGATAATATAACTTTTCAGCAAGTAAATAGTTTGCTCTGCAAAATGTCAGAGTAAGCTTAACGGTAACAATTTATTTTTTTTAATATAATAATTTATGGAGGTCAAAAAAAATGATTACCCCATTAAAAAAAGAATTTATAGACTTTATGTTATCTTGTGATGTTTTACGTTTTGGTAATTTTACTACTAAAAGCGGCAGACAATCCCCATATTTTGTCAATACAGGCAATTATAAAACAGGTGCTCAAAATGTAAAGCTCGGTGAATTTTATGCTGCCTGCATTAAACAAGCTTGCGGTGATGATTTTAATGCTCTGTTTGGTCCTGCATATAAAGGTATTCCTTTGGTAACTTCTGCCGCCGGTGCTTTAGCTCGTATTTATAATATAGATAAACCATTCTTCTTTAATCGCAAAGAAGCTAAAGACCATGGTGAAGGAGGCAATCTGGTAGGTTATCAACCTAAAGACGGTGATAAAATTGTTATTATTGAAGATGTTATTACTGCCGGTACTGCTATCAGAGAAACAATGCCCATCTTACAATCTGCTGCAAGCAATATTAAAGTTGAAGATATGTTTATTTCGGTTAATCGTTGTGAAGTCGGACAAAATAAATCACTTACAGCTGTTACAGAAGTAATGCAGCAATTTGGTATTTCAGTACATAGTATTGTTACCGTTAATGATATTGTAGAATACCTTCGTGAAAAAGGTGATTGTGATGAACAAGTTACAGCAATGACCGAATATATGGATAAATATTGCGTACTTTAATTGCCGAACCACCTATGAAAATGCACCGCCATACAGATTTTATAAATTTGGAGGTTACGTTTGGCGGTGGGTGGTAAAATTACACAAGGCAAAAAAACGAGTGTAGCAAAAAGCCACACTCCTATCTACTGTTCTGCTACAGTCTGACAATGACGGCACCCCACATGGCGGCTTCGCCGCCTAATTGTTGCATAGCAACAATTAACGGAGGTTGACTAAAAAGTCAACCTCCGTATGTGGGGTGCCGCATTGTTATGTTGCCGCAATTATTATAATATTTGAAAAGCTAACCCAATTGCACCGGGACCTACATGAATACCTAAAGCCGGACTTACATCACCTTCCACAAATATCTGTGGATTAGGGAAATATTCAAGCAATTCAGCTTTTAAAGCATCTGCTTCTGCTTGTGCACAAGTGTTAAGTACTGCCATATTGTATTTTACACTTTTATCTCCGAATTTTTTAACCAATTCAGCTGCTTTTTCAAGGCTTTGTTGTCTGCCACGAACTTTTGCAACAGTATAATAAATTCCATCATCATTACATGAAATAATTGGTTTAAGGTTAAGCAAATTACCTACTACAGAAGAAACCAAACCAATTCTTCCGCCTTTTTGAAGATATTCCAAGGTAGAAACACAGAAGAAAATTTTAACTTTATCCAAACCTTTTATAACAGTAGCTTTAAGTTGTTCCCATTCCATACCCTCATTGGCATATAATGCAGCTTGAATAGCACTCATACCTGAAGCAATCGCAATATTTTTTGTATCAACAGCAAAACATTCCAATCCTTCAAAATCTTCCATACATAAACGCATTACATTATGTGTACCGCTAAGTCCGCTGGAAATTGTAACTCCAAGTACTTTTTCATAACCATCAGCTTTAATTTGTTCAAGACGAGCATTAATTTCATCAGGTGATGGCAATGAAGTTGTCGGGATTTCTTTTTCTAATTTTTTAAATACTTCATCGGGTGTAATAGTTACTCTGTCAATATATTCTCCATCACTGAAAATAATCTTTAAAGGCACTACATAAATACCTAATTCTTTAGCAAGTTCAGCAGGCACGTCTACACCGGAATCTACCAGAAGTGCAATCTTATGTTTATTCATTGCTCTGCTCCGTTCTGCCGTTATGCTACGGCTTTTATTTATATCAAATATATCATAACTCATAGCTATTGTCCAGTATATATACAATTTAATTATATATTATTGGTAAAATCAGCTATATATTTTCACTAAATTTATTAACTAAATTCTGTTCCATTGCACACCTTGACGAGTATCTTTTATTTCGACACCTTTTGCTTTTAATTCATCTCTGATTGCATCTGATAAAGCAAAATTTTTGTCTTTTTTTGCTTGCTGACGTTTTTCTATCAATGCTTCAATTTCAGCATCATCACTATCTGCTTTATCTTCTTCATATAATATACCTAAAACATCAGTCAATGCTTTAAATTGTTCAACTGCAAAGGTTATAATGTTTTTACTGCGTGGTACAGTAAGAAAACTGTTAATATCACGCACCATATCAAATACAGCAGCAATACCATCAGCTGTATTTAGGTCATCGTCCATTGCAGTAATAAATTGTTGTGTTCTAATTTCAAGCTGATTTTTAAAATCAGTTTCATCAATGCTTGCTGTTTCTGTTGCATTTTTTAAATTAAATATCATATTATTATAACAAGTATGCAATCTTTCAAGTGCTGATTTACATTGTTCAATTACATCATAACTATAATTAATCGGGCTTCTGTAATGTGATTGCAGCATCATAAATTTAATCGGTTCATATCCGAATTTTTCCGCAACATCACGCACTGTGAAAAAATTACCCAGTGATTTACTCATTTTACGATTATCTACATTAATATAACCATTATGCATCCAATAATGTGCATATTCTTTACCTGTACAACATTCACCTTGTGCTATTTCATTTTCATGATGTGGGAAAATTAAATCTTGTCCTCCGCAATGTATATCTATTGTATCTCCAAGATATTGTCTTATCATTGCAGTACATTCAATATGCCAACCCGGACGTCCTAAACCCCAACGTGATTGCCATGATGGTTCGCCCGGTTTTGCAGCTTTCCACAACACAAAATCCAAGCTATCCTCTTTATTATCATTTACATTAATACGATTTCCCGCATCTAAATCTTCCAAAGGTTGTCCTGATAATTTACCATATTCATCAAATTTTCTTGAACGGAAATATACATCTCCACCTTTTTCATAAGCAAAACCTTTATCCTCAAGTTCTTCTACAATTGCCATAATTTCAGTCATTGCTTCGGTTGCTTTAGGGTGATATGTTGCCGGACGTACCCCTAAACCTGTTGCATCTGTTTTATATTCTGCAATATACCGTTGGGCAACTTCTTTTACTGTAATACCTTCTTCATTTGCTTTATTTATCAGTTTATCATCAATATCAGTAAAGTTTTGTACAAATGTTACTTTATAGCCTCTATATTCAAGGTATCGGCGTAAGGTATCAAACACACAGATTGGTCTAGCATTACCTATATGAATATAATTGTACACTGTCGGACCACAAGCATACATTTTAATTTTACCCGCTTCTATTGGGATTAATTCTTCTTTTTGACGAGTTAATGTATTAAATATTTTCATTGAAATTCCTCCTAAAATGGTATCTTGAAATTTTTATTTGTATTAAGCTTTTATTTAGCATCAGCTTGGTGGGGCGGC
>JAVVRS010000123.1:3630-4998 GCA_036654595.1 Oscillospiraceae bacterium
TTGGGGGGGGCCCCCAACCCCCCGGCGGGGGGGGGGGGGGGGTTCGGGGGGGGCCCCCCCCCGGGGGGCCCGCCCCCCGTCGGCGGCACGAAGTGCCGCATTGTGCCGCCCCAAGCTGATACATTTTGCAGATTGTAATTAACGTCGTACTCGACGTTTTATTTAATTTCCATCACAATGTTATCGGTGCATTTTGTACGTTATAAATTTATCTGTTACTATTTGAACATACCTGCATCTCTGCTACCATTTTTTCTAAATTTACTATCTGTCGCTGCATTCGTGCCAATTCTTGTGCAATTGGGTCGGGACAATGGGTATGGTCAAGCTTTTGCTGTGGTGTTTCTATCTTTTCCCCTGACTGTCGTACAACCCTTGCCGGTATCCCTACACAAGTACTATATGCAGGTACTTCACTTAAAACAACTGCATTTGCTGCAATTTTTGCCCCTGTATGCACAGTAAACGGTCCTAAAATTTTTGCTCCTGTACCAACCATTACATCGCTTTCTAATGTTGGGTGTCGTTTACCTGTATCTTTCCCTGTTCCGCCTAATGTTACACCTTGATATATGGTACAATTATCCCCTATTTCCGCTGTTTCACCAATTACCACTCCTGACCCATGGTCAATAAATACACCTCTCCCAATAGTTGCTCCCGGGTGTATTTCTATTCCGGTAAAAAATTTTGCTGACTGAGATATCAATCTTGCTATAAAAAACAGTTTATGATGATAACACCAATATGCCGGTCTATGCCACATTATTGCGTGCAATCCTGAATATAACAATAATACTTCAACCGAATTTCTTGCCGCAGGGTCACGTTGTTTTACTGCACTTATATCAAGCTTTAATTTATTAAACAATTATACTCACACTCCTTTCTTTATTTTAGGTAAAATCAGTCAAAAAAAACCGCCATCATCTGTCATTCAAACAGACGAAGGCGGTAATATTACCACGGTTCCACTTCGATTTATCACTTTATCATTAATGATTTAACTTCTTAACGGGGTTAACCGTATTTTGCTACTGAAATTTTCACAAAATCTGCTGGCAGATGCACTTCATTGGATTTTCGGCGATAGATACTTTCAGCGTTTCATATCTACTCTCTGACACATTCATTATCCCAACTACTCTATCTGTTAAACGCATTTATATTATATTACTATATGGTATATTATGAAATATTACCATATTTGTTACACAATTGCAAGCTATAATCTTTTTTCACTATGCCATTTTGTTGCTTATTCCACTTGGTTTTTACATTACTTTTACACTTTACCATGATTTATTTAAGCTATCAATTACAGCTATGCGTAACAATTCGCCGCCACAGGCGAGGTAAACGGCTCCG
>JAVVRS010000124.1:0-4955 GCA_036654595.1 Oscillospiraceae bacterium
TTTACGCTGTCACGATTAGGCAGTCTGCCTTTTGATGAAGTGGAAATAATATAATCTACCTTACCGCTTTCAAGCAAGGTGATTGGGTTGTGGTCTGATTCATGAATTTTATCCACGATTTCGGACTGAATACCCGCTTCAAGCAAAGCTTCACCCGTACCCTTTGTAGCATACACTTCAAAGCCTAAATCACGATATCTTCTTACGGTATCAACCACTTCTTTTTTATCATTATCCCGTACAGTTACAAACACGCCGCCCTTTTTCTCCATTTTATAGCCTGCTGCAATCATACCTTTGTAAAGTGCTTCACTCAAGGTTTTGCCAATACCGAGCACTTCACCTGTAGATTTCATTTCAGGTCCTAAGTGAACGTCAACATCAAGCAATTTTTCAAATGAGAATACAGGTACCTTTACCGCAACATAAGGTGAGGTTTTATATAGTCCGTTGCCATAGCCCATATCAGAAAGTTTTTCTCCAAGCATAGCTCTTGTTGCAAGGTCAACCATAGGCACACCTGTTACTTTGCTGATATACGGTATCGTTCTTGAAGAACGTGGGTTTACTTCAATTACATAAATTTCATTGGCATGAATAACATACTGAATATTTACAAGACCCTTTGTACCAAGTGACAATGCAAGGTTTTTTGTATGTGCAATAAGCTTTTCGGTAAGCTCTCCGCTCAAATTCCATGCAGGATATACCGCAATTGAGTCCCCCGAATGGATACCGGCTCTTTCAACGTGTTCCATAATGCCGGGTATCAGTATATCTTCACCGTCACAGATTGCGTCCACTTCTATTTCAATACCGGTGAGGTATTTATCAATTAGTATTGGGTTTTGAATACCTTGTTCAAGGATAATCTTCATATACTCACGAATATCATCATCACAGAAAGCGATAATCATATTTTGACCGCCAAGCACATAGGACGGGCGAACCAAAACAGGATATTCCAAGGTATTGGCTACTTTAAGTCCGTCTTCAAGTGACATTACGGTTTGACCTTTCGGACGTCTGATATTGAGTTCTTCAAGCAGTTCATCAAAGCGTTCTCTGTCCTCTGCAATGTCAATACATTCGCCTGTGGTACCTATAATTTTAACGCCCTGTGATTCCAAATATTTTGTAAGCTTAATTGCAGTTTGTCCGCCAAACGCAACCACAACCCCAAGAGGTTTTTCGGTATGAATAATATTCATTACATCTTCGGGTGTGAGTGCTTCAAAATACAGTCTGTCCGAGGTATCAAAGTCGGTAGAAACGGTTTCGGGGTTATTGTTGATGATTACAACTTCATAGCCTGCTTTTTTAAGCGACCAAACGCAATGCACCGACGCATAGTCAAACTCAATACCTTGACCAATTCTGATAGGACCGGAACCTAAAACAATAACTGTTTCTTTATCTGATTTTTTAGCATCAAGAAATTGCTTTGCTTCATTTACTTCATCATATGTTGAATAGAAATACGGTGTTTGAGCTGCAAATTCTGCGGCACAGGTATCAACCATTTTAAAAGATGCCCGTACTTTATTTGCAATTGTTTTGCCGGAAATTCTTTCAATTACATTGTCCGGGAAACCAAGCTTTTTCGCTGACATATAAAGGTCGTCGGTAAGCATTTCGGAAAACAAACGTATTTCCATCTTAACAAGGTTCATAAGCTTGCTTAAAAACCACATATCTATCTTTGTTACTTCATGAATATATTCGCAGCTTATTCCACGTTTCATGGCTTCATAAATTACAAACAAGCGTTGGTCATTGCAATCTGCTATTTTATTTTTAATTTCATCATCGGTAAATAAATGCAAAGGTTTCAGTGTTAGGCTGTCCATTGATATTTCTGCCCCTCTGACAGCTTTCATTATTGCCGCTTCAAAGCTTTGTGCAATTGCCATTACCTCGCCCGTTGCTTTCATCTGTGTACCAAGCTGACGTTTGGCATATACAAATTTATCAAAAGGCCATTTTGGGAACTTAACAACAACATAGTCAAGTGCAGGTTCAAAGCAAGCATAAGTTTTACCTGTAACTGCATTTTTAATTTCGTCCAATGTATAACCTATAGCAATTTTAGCTGCAACCTTTGCTATAGGGTACCCTGTTGCTTTTGAAGCAAGTGCAGAAGAACGTGACACACGAGGATTTACCTCTATGACAGCATATTCAAAGCTTGTAGGGTGCAACGCAAACTGACAGTTACAACCGCCCTCAATACCCATTTCATTGATAATATTAAGTGCCGCACTGCGTAACATTTGAAATTCTTTGTCCGAAAGTGTAACACAAGGTGCAATAACAATACTGTCACCTGTGTGTACGCCTACAGGGTCAAAGTTTTCCATTGAGCAGACTGCAATTACATTTCCTTTGCTGTCACGCATAACTTCAAATTCAATTTCTTTCCAACCCGAAATACATTTTTCAACAAGAATTTGTGTTATAGGTGACTGACGCAAACCGCCTTTGGCAATTGTACGGAGTTCTGCTTCATCATAAGCTATACCGCCGCCGCTGCCGCCAAGGGTAAATGCCGGACGTACAATTACGGGATAACCTATCTCTTTTGCAAACTCTATTGTAGCTTCAATGTCGGTCACTACCTTTGACGGTATTACAGGTTCACCAATCGAAATCATTGTATCTTTAAAGATTTGTCTGTCTTCGGCTTTATCAATAGTTTCGGGGTTTGCACCGAGCAGCTTTACTCCATGAGCTTCAAGGAAGCCTTCTTTGGCAAGCTGCATTGAAAGTGTAAGTCCGGTTTGTCCACCGAGAGTGGACAGCAAGCTGTCCGGTTGTTCTTTTATAATAATTCTTCTTACCGTTTCAAGGGTAAGCGGTTCAATATAAATTCTATCTGCCATGGCATTATCTGTCATGATGGTTGCAGGGTTGGAATTTATTAAAACCACTTCCAAGCCTTCTTCTTTAAGGGCACGGCAAGCCTGTGTTCCCGCATAGTCAAATTCAGCGGCTTGTCCAATTACAATTGGGCCCGAACCTATTACAAGCACCTTTTTTATTGTTTGATTAAGTGGCATTATTTACCCTCCTCCATCATATTGATAAAGCTGTCGAACAAAAAGCGTGTATCAAGCGGTCCGCCGCAAGCTTCGGGGTGATATTGCACTGAAAATGCAGGCATATTACTGTAAGCTATACCCTCACAGGTGCCGTCATTTGCATTTACATAAGTAACCTTTGCACATTCGGGCAAAGTATCTCCCTCAACGGCATAACCATGGTTTTGACTGGTGATATACACTTTGCCTGTTTCAAGATTTTTAACAGGCTGATTTGTACCTCTGTGACCATATTTAAGTTTGCTTGTCTTTGCACCCTGTGAAAGTGCAAGCAATTGATGCCCCAAGCATATACCGAATAATGGTATTTTATATTCACAAAGCTTTGCAAGCTCTGCAATAATACCTACATTATCGGCAGGGTCCCCCGGACCATTTGAAAGCATTATTCCATCAGGTTTATAATCAAGTATTTCTTTTGCGGTACTGTGTGCAGGCACTGTAATTACCTCACAGCCACGAGCTGCCAGTTCACGTTTTATGTTTGATTTTGCTCCAAAATCCCACAGTACTACTCTGCGTTTCAGATTATCAGCTATTTCAACAATATCTTCACTGCAAGATACATTTTCTACTGCTTCAATAATTTTATAATCAGCAGCTTTTTTTAGTATTGCGTCCAAATTATCAAGGTTTTCGGTAATAACTGCATTCATTACGCCTACTTCTCTGATAATTTTAGTTAGCTCACGGGTATCAATATCATATATACCCACAACATTTTGTGTCTTTAAAAAAGCGTCAAGATTACCCTCACTTCTAAAATTTGAGGGCTCCTGACACCATTCTCGTACAATATATGCTTTTAGATTGGTTTTATTACATTCAAAATCCGGTGTAATAACTCCGTAATTACCTATTAAAGGGAATGTTTGTATTACCATCTGTCCATAATAGCTGGGGTCGGTAAGTGTTTCCAAATAGCCTGTCATTGCAGTCGTGAAAACAATTTCACCCGCAACTTCACCACTTGCTCCGAAACCTTTGCCTTTGAATATCTGCCCATTTTGCAGAACTAAATATAAGGTTCTATCCATAATCGTCCTCCCATAGTAGAAGTTTCTTTATTTATTTTAATCCGTACTGTTCATTAGTATACAATATGTTTCAGCAAAATACAACATATCTTCACATTTTTTTCTTATTGTCAAGCGGGTTTTTCTTCTCTTTTACATTCCTTGCAATCCCCTCGCCGTCACGCCCCGCCGTGAAGGCGGCAGCCTAGCGGCTGCCGCCTTGGATTGACCGCCTGCGGCGGTCAATCCGCACAAGGGTGCTCCGCCGCAGGCGGAGCACCCTTGTGCCCACGGCGGGGCGTGCGGCTGAGGGGTACGCTTAGGGTGGCGAGCGGAGCAGAATATGTTTTCTCCCAAACTTGACAACCGCCAAAGCCAACCACAAAAGGTCAGCTTCGGCAGTTTTACTGTCATATATTATATTTTTAGTATGCTACACCTTGTGCAATCATTGCGTCGGCAACTTTTAAGAAACCTGCAATATTTGCACCTGCAAGCAGATTTCCTTTTACTCCGAATTTTTCGGAAGCATCATAAGCTGCATGGAAAATACCTTTCATAATGCCTTGTAATTTAGCATCTACTTCGTCAAAAGTCCATGAATATCTCTGTGAGTTCTGGCTCATTTCAAGACCTGAGGTAGCAACACCACCTGCATTAGAAGCTTTTCCCGGAGAATAAAGGATACCATTGGTTTGAAGCTGTAAAATAGCTTCCGGAGTACATGGCATATTTGCACCTTCACAAACTGCAATAACACCGTTTGCAATAAGTTTTTTAGCTGCATCTTCATTTAATTCATTCTGTGTTGCACATGGGAATGCAAGGTCACATTTTA
>JAVVRS010000125.1:0-4954 GCA_036654595.1 Oscillospiraceae bacterium
TTTTTACAAGAGAAAAAGAAAGTAGCAGGGTGACGTCGCTTGCAAACGACAGGGGAGCAAGAACCGGCAACTCGCTATGGTAAATGCATTACACATTTGATTATGCAAAAAGGAAAGGCTGCCAACGATTTTTAATCGTTGGCAGCCTTTTTGTACTTTTTTAAATTACAGCTATGTAAAAAAAATTATCTAGCCATAAATTTGCTTAGAGATACAGGAAGTTCGGAAGCATCAGCAGAAATACTGAAAGTAAGATTAACATCATTTGTATGAGCTAAAGAATCTATTTTAAGAATAGTATCAGCTAAAGCTTCGAAATCTCTGCCACCAATTTTAACGGTACCATCTACAAACACTTCGGTAATATCATAGTTGCCTGCCATTACGCCACTGATAAAACCAAAAAGTGAAGTATAAGAATCCAGTTTATATTCATCGGTATCAATAAGTCTTACCTTATGATTTAGGTCATAGGTTAATTTTAGTCCTTTTTCAATACAAACAACATTGCCTTTAGTGGTTTCTACAGCATTATTAGCAGCATCAACCAGAGTTTTGGTTTTTCCCGATCCTTTGTTGCCTACGATTAATTTAATCATAATGTTGACTCCTTCTCCGGCAAGAAAAATTATTTTAGATTAAGGGGATTTAATTTTTTAAAAAAATTCCCTAGTCCTCGGGGCTTCGCCGGCAAACCCGAGATAGTTTAGATTATCAAAGTGGATTTTTTATGTAAGCAGAAAATTTCTTTACTGCCGAATAAACAAAATTATATAAATCAGCGATAATCGAACTTATGATTTAACCTGTCCGCTTTATCTGTATAACCGGGTTTGCCAAGCAAAGCAAATAAATTTGATTTGTATGCTTCAACTCCGGGTTGGTCAAATGGATTTACTCCGAGCATATATGCAGAAGCTGCACACGCTTTTTCAAAAAAATAAAACAATAAACCAAGATGAAATTCATCTTGTTTATCAAGCTTTAATAAAATACTTGGTATATTACCGTCAAGATGAGCAAGAATAGCACCTTTCATTGCACAGTAACCTATATCATTTAAACTTCTGCCTTTTAAATAATCCAATCCATCAAGATTATCTTCACAGCTTCCAATTAAAAGGTCATGTATAGGATTTTCTATCCAAACAACGGTTTCAAACATATTTGGTGTACCTTGTTGAATATACTGTCCAATTGAATGTAAATCTCTTGTAAAACTTGCGGATACCGGAAACAGACCTTTGCCGCATTTACCTTCACTTTCTGCAAATAATTGTCTGTACCATTGCGAAAATTGTTCAAGTGAGGGGTCGTGTGTTACCAGCAGTTCAATAGACCTGCCGTTGGTATAAAGTATATTTCTGATAGCTGCATATTTATAACAAGGATTAGTTTCAATATTAGGGTCATTATATAATTCAGCGGCATATTGAGCTCCGGCAAGTAGCATATCGGTATTGGCACCGCTTACTGCAATCGGCAGTAATCCTACAGGTGAAAGTACAGAATATCTTCCGCCGACATTATCGGGAATTACAAAAGTTTCATAACCTTGAGTATCGGCAAGCTGTTTCATTGCACCACGAGATTTATCGGTAGTACAATATATACGTTTTGCCGCACCGTCTTTGCCATATTTTTTTTCGGCAAGTTCTCTGAAAAATCTGAATGCAATAGCCGGTTCAGAGGTAGTACCTGATTTTGAGATAACATTTATAGAAAAATCTCGATTACCTAACAGTGTTATTACCGAAGAAAGATAAGATGTACTGAGATTATGACCAACAAAATAGATTTCAAAACCATTGGTGTTTAATTGATTATACAACGGAGTATGTAAAAATTCAATAGCAGCTTTCGCTCCCAGAAAAGAACCGCCTGCACCAATAACCAATAAAACTTGTGAATTTTGTCTAATTCGCAGAGCAGCAGTTTTTATACGGCTGTATTCTTGTTTATCATAATTCATAGGTAGGTCACGCCAACCTAAAAATTCACTGCCTACACCGGTACCCTCGTGAATCAGGGTATGAATACTCTTGATTATATCAGCTTTTTTACTGAGCTCCAAACAATCTACCCAATCGCTGAGATATCCGGTATCTAAGCTTAACATTAAATGTTATACCCCCTTGTATTTATCTTGTACTTTATTGTTGTGATTTTTTCAAGATTATACGGAAAATATTCTATTTTAATGGTTTTTCTATAAACAGTGCAGTAAAAAGTTCGCTCGTCCGCCCCACAGCAGGGGCTTGCCCCCCCACGGGGGGGGCAAGCCCCTTATTGCCGCAAAGCGGCAATTCAAAGGTTGGCGAAGCCAACCTTTGGCTGTGGGGCGGACGCTGCGAAGATAGCCGCAGATTAGTTCGTTTGTATAACTTTTTTAAATAACATAAGCATGGCTTTGGAAAATGTCATTTTAGGGATAGCATATTTAGTTTTGATAACATATTCGGTTAAAGGTTTGCCATCAATGCTTACAACCACTTTACCAACATTTTGATTGATGTCAATAGGTGCGGTAAGTTTTTCCACAATGGTAACATCTTGTTCAATTTTAGAGCTGCTGCCTTTAGGTAATAATATACCGTTAGGGTATTCGGCATAAATTTCAGCAATAGGTTCAATACCATTACTTACTTTTATCGGTAAAAGCTGTGGGTCTACAGAGGGAACAGCAGTAAATTCAAAATTAGCAAAACCATAGTCAAGCAGTCTTGCAGACCAAATGTTGCGAAGTGAAATGGATTGACATTTCATTACAACAGAAATAAGCTTTAAATTATTTCGTGTTGCGGTAGCACAAAGGCATGAGCCTGCTTCATCGGTGTGACCTGTTTTAAGCCCTGTAATACCATTATAAAATCTAACCAGACGATTGGTGTTGGTAAGTTCTGTTTTACCGCCACGCAAGGTATCAATCCAAATGGTCGCATATTTTGTTACAAGAGGATACTGCATCAATGCACCTGCCATTTTTGCAACATCATAAGCACTGGTATAATGACCTTGTTCATCAAAACCTGTACAATTAACAAAATTAGTATCTTCAAGGCACATTTCTTTTGCACGTTTATTCATTCTGTTAACAAATTCATCTTCACTGCCTGCAATATGTTCGGCAAAAACTACAGCGGCATCATTAGCACTTGCTATAAATACAGCTTTAAGTAAATCTTCAACCGACATTTGTTCACCAAGTTCAAGCCATATTTCGGAACCACCCATATGAGAGGCATATTCTGAGCAGGTAAGCTTATCATCAATAGAAAGATTACCTTTTTCCATCTCCTCCATTACAAGCAACATAGTCATAATTTTAGTGATTGAAGCAGGTGCAACATGTTGATGACTATTTTTTTCAAACAAAACTTCACCTGTGGTTTGTTCAATTAAGACTGCACTTGTTGCGGGAATATCTGAAAGCTGTTCTACGGCAAGAGATGGCAGAGCAAGACATAACGGCATAAGACCTGCCAACAATGTTGCAATTAATTTTTTTATCATAGTTTTAGCTCCATTCTGCCGTTTTGCATTGGCATAAAATTCAGAAAATCTCTATTAAATATTTATGCAAATAAGTTGTCTTTAGAACAAATTCATCACAGTGAAGTGTTAAAGCAAACACATATGTACCTCATACAAACAATCAAATTCAATTATCTGCTTACAGGGTAGCGTTCACTTATGGGGTTCGGGCGGCACAATCATACACAAACCTATTGGTTTGTGTATGCACGGCGGACATTTGGCAGCCGTCGGCGGCGTAGCCGCATTGTGCCGCCCGAAGCTGCAAAAAAACGAATAGAACTCATAGGTTAGTTTTAGTTGAAAATTAAGCAGTAACCATGTATAATAAAACAAAAGAACTCTCTTTGAAAGGACTAACTGAAAAATATGCGTTGTGCTTTTTATACCTTAGGCTGCAAGGTGAACCAATATGAAACCAATGCCTTGATAGGACAATTTATGACTGATGGTTTTGATATTGTTTCTTCAGAGGATATCGCAGATGTCTATATAATCAATTCATGTACCGTTACCGCATCAGGTGACAAGAAAACCCGACAAATTATGCACCGCTTTAAGAGGCAAAATCCTAATGCAATAATTGCATTGACAGGGTGTTTTCCGCAAGCATTTCCGGAGGTGGCTGAAAAATTGCCCGAAGCTGATGTAATTATTGGTGCAAGCAATCGTACAAGATTATTGCCGCTTGTAAAACAATGCTTGGCAGATGGCGGTCAACGTAAAATAGAAATTATTGCTCATGCAAAAAACGATGAATTTGAAAAATTAAGTATTACAGGTTTTGCAGAAAGAACTCGTGCTTTTGTTAAAATTCAAGATGGCTGTGAACGCTATTGTTCTTATTGCATTATTCCGTATGCAAGAGGTTTTATTCGTTCAAAGCAACCGCAGGATTTGTTGGACGAGCTTAAAACTTTAGCAAAAGCAGGTTATAAAGAGGTAGTTTTGGTAGGGATAAATCTTTCAACCTATGGTAAAGAATTAGGATTGCGATTGATAGATGCCATTGAACTTGCTTGCTCTGTTGATGGAATTTATCGTGTACGTTTAGGTTCAATTGAACCTGACCTCATTACTGATGAAGATATTGCCCGTATGGCAGCACAACCTAAGTTTTGTCCGCAATTTCATTTGGCATTGCAAAGCGGAAGTGATGGTACACTTTTACGAATGAACCGTCATTATACCGCAGGTGAATTTGCAGATTTAGTTAAACGTATTCGTTTGACATTTGATAACAGTGCAATAACTACTGATATTATGGTAGGTTTTGCAGGTGAAGATGATAAAGAATTTGCTGAAAATCTTGCATTTGCACAAGAAATAGGTTTTGCTAAAGCTCATGTGTTTGCATACTCGGTGCGTGAAGGTACAAGAGCCGCAAATTTTGAAAATCAATTGTCAAATGCCATAAAAG
>JAVVRS010000126.1:0-4865 GCA_036654595.1 Oscillospiraceae bacterium
GGGCCCCCCGTGGGTGGGGGGGGGCCCCCCCCGCCGCAGGATTGCCGCAAAGCGGCAATCCGTGCGTGAAACGCACGCCTGTGGGGCGGGGTGCCGCAAGGTTTGTAAAAACGCTGAAAATTACAGATAAAAAGGAGGCAAAAATTATGTGGTTAGCAAAAGTAGGGGTAAAACCCGAGAATAAAGAAAATTGTATAGGTAGAATGAATGAGGGCTGTATCGTAGGTAAAAGCCGTATAAGTAAAACGATGTATTGCTTACCATATGGAGTACAGTCAGTGCCGCCGGACAATCAAAATCTGCTGGTAACAACAGCTGATGAAAAAGATATTTGCTGTGGGGTGCTTTGTCACCCAAATGTTGCACCGGGAGAGATATATCTTTGTTCAGCCGGCGGAGCAACGATACGACTTTGTAATGATGGCAGAGTACTTATAAACGGAAAAGCATATAGTGCTGCCCCATAAAAGGAGGAAAGCAAAAAGATGGATATATTGCTAAAGAATAAAGACCATGCACCTGATAGCAGAGGCTATCCAAAAATCATCAGTGGGAGAGATGAAAAGATTCAGAGAGCAATAATTTCACTTAGTGTTTCAAAAGGTGCATTTCCACTTGACCCACAGCTTGGCAGCTTGTTAACAACCTTAGGACAGGTAGGAGAAGGACAGCTTTCAGACAGAGCGTTTGGATATATACAGCAAGCAGTTGCACCGATTGGCGGAGTAAATGTTATATCAGCACGATGTAAAGCGGTAGCTGAGGGAGTATTGCAGGTAAAAATCGAGATGGAGGTGGACGGTGAGCTTAAAGAAATCACCCTTTCCACCGCTGTATAAAAAGTAAAGGAGGAAAAGCGTGAACAGTTATGAGCAAATTCTTGCACAGATGACCGATAAATATGCCGAGCTTACGGGAATAAAGCCACAGGACGCCTCAGATGTAGGAATAAGAATGAAAGTGCTTGCATATCAAATTTATTCTTTGGAAAGCAGTTTGGAACAGATGGAGAAACAGCTTTTACCGCAAACAGCACAAGGAGAATATCTTGAAAAGCACGCAGTACAAAGAGGAATTAAACGAAAATTAGGTACAGCGGCAACCGGTGAGGTTGTATTTACACGCAGTGGAATGAGTGTAGGTGAAATTACAATACCTATTGGTAGTATTGTAGCAACATTAGGTGAAGACAGCGTGCGATATTCTGTAACTAAAACTGTATTGATGGCGGCAAATGTTTCTACAGTAACTGCAGGTATTGTGTGTGCCGAAACGGGAAGCCGAGGAAATGCCACACCAAATACAATTAAACTTTTAATAACGCCGATAAGCGGAGTAGATATTGTAAACAATGCTGTATCAACAAATGGCGGAACAGACCAAGAGAGTGACCAAAGACTTAGGGACAGACTTTTAAAAAGTTATGCAAATATTTCAAATGGAAGCAATACAGCATATTATTTAAAAGAAGCTCTCAGTTATGAGGGGATAGGCTTTGCCGGAGTAATCCCAAGAAGCAGAGGCAGAGGAACGGTAGATGTTGTTGTTCATGGAACCGGCGGAGCGGCATCAAATGCAATTATAACAGGGCTAAGAGATAAACTGGCAGAAAAGCGTGAGGTAAATGTAGATGTAGCGGTAGTTGCGGCAACGATAAAATCAATTGATATTACAGTAACGCTTGCACCGAAACAAGGGTTTAATTTTACACAGCTTAAAGAGATTGCAAACCAAAAAATCACAGATTATATAAATAATTTGACAGTAGCAAAACCATTGTATCAATCATCACTTACAGCAATTGTAATGGGTATTGAAGGCATGGCAAATTGCACCACCGTGATTACCGGAGGAGATATTTATCCGCTTAAAACCGAGATAATTCGTACGGGTACAATAGCGATAACAGCTATGCAGGTGAGCGGAGGTTGACAATGAACAATACTACAGCTTGCAGAAAATCAGTTTACCAATTGACACAAAGCACAGGATTATATGACCTTTCGGACAGTACAATGGTATCAAAAGAATTAGAAAGCTATCTTGCGGCATTGGAACCGTTGGAAAGACAGATACGCAGATTTGCAGCAGGACGATTTATTATGGATTGTGACAGTGAAAGCCTTAAATATTGGGAAAAGATGCTTGAGATGTCGGCACAGCCTCAGGATAGTGAGGAGGTAAGAAAACAAGCCTTGATAAGCAGGCTGTCAATTTATGAGGATAGCTTTACCACCGAAGGAATGAGTACAAGTATTAGGTCGGCAGGTATTGAGGCAAAGTTTGAGGAAAAAGGTGAAGAACTTGTTGTAAGAGGACAAAGGTATCTCAATACATATTCGGGCATAGATGAGATAACAAAGACAATGGAATTATTTTTGCCTGCACATATTACAGCAACGCTAAATCTGGGTGTTATGACATGGGATATGTTTGAGTTAAAAGCACTTACCTTTACGGCACTTGATAATGCAGATTTTGATTGGGAATACTTTGATACCTGTGGAGAAAAAATCGGAACAGTATAATATAATGGGAGGAGATAATATATGCCAAGCAGTTATAAAACAACATATCTGGGATTAAATAAGTTTGTCGGAGCAGATAAACCAAAGATGGCAGATTTCAACAGTGATAATCTTACTATTGACAATCATATTAAAACGCATGAGGAAAACAGCGGAATACATCTTACCGCAGCGGAAGTAGATACCTCAGTTGCCAATAAAATTAATATACACGAACAAAATGTAGGGATACATTTAACAGCGGCAACAGTAGACAGTAAGATTAATACACATGAGCAAAAGACAAATATACATTTAACCGAAGCAATTGTAGATGGTAAAGTTACAGCACATGAACAAAAAACGGGTATACATCTTACCGCAGCTAATGTTGATGATGCGGTTACAAGCAAGGTAAATGCACATGAGCAAAAAACGAGCATACATCTTACGGCAGCGAATGTAAGCAGCTTGATTAAAGCCGAGTATGTGATAGGTACATATTCAGGTGATGGAACATACAAACGCAGTATAGCATTGGGCTTTGTGCCGACATTTGGGCTAATCTTTCAGAACGGAGAATTTGTATCACATTTTGACCAGATAGATGCGACCAATTATACGGGGACTGCAATTGCAAGTAAATACAGTTGCAGTAAGGGTGTAGAATTGACCACCGATGGTTTTAAAGTGACACAATCACAAGAATTACCGGTGGACGCCCAAATGATTAATCTCAATAAAGCAGGTGGTACATATACATATTTAATGCTGAAATAAATCAGTTTTTGTAAAAAGGAAAGGGCTTAATACAGGTAATCTCGTCATAAAAGCTTTTGCCGTTGCGACGTATTAAATTTAAAGAGGTGACTGCAATGCTGTGAGCATTAAGGTCATTGCCTTGTGAGGTAACAGCTTCCCATAAGGCATGAATACAATAAGGGTTCTCATGCCAAACTCCAAGAAAAAGCATGACATGACCTTTCATATAGATTAATGAACAAGGCGGCAGATTTCGAAGCAATTCGGGTATCTGTCGCCTTACTTTATAAGCACATATAGTTTCGCAAGGAATATATGCTTGTTGTGCGGTATTGCGAGGCAGAGCAAAACCGAAGCAAGAAAAAATATCACATATCATAGCAGAGCAGTCCCAAGTACCGCCCCATATATAAGCCTTACCAACTAAACTAAAGGAAAGCTTAATGACAGCGGCAGCAGTAAAAGGCAGATAACCTGGCACAAAACCATCAGCTTTGGGTATAAGCTTGCTATTGCAGATTAGATTGCCGCATTTTCCTCGTGAAGGTATTAAAACGGTATAAAAATCA
This sequence comes from Oscillospiraceae bacterium, assembly GCA_036654595.1. GTDB lineage: Bacteria > Bacillota > Clostridia > Oscillospirales > Ruminococcaceae > RGIG7389. The sequence goes on from JAVVRS010000126.1 coordinate 3,839, forward strand.
TTGTTATCCAATGTATCGGGTAGTACAGGTAATTTTGTTCCCATTATAAGCGAAATATCGTCGCAGATGACTTCACTTGCAGTAACAATAATAAAATTTTCGGTATTAAAAAAGGTTAAATCTTTCTCTCCTGCACAAAGTGCAATATTTTCGGTTTGGGTCCAACCGCAAGCATTGGCGGTACAAACAAAGTACCATTTTTTGTCAGCAGAATGATGTAGCACTACAACCCTTTCACAAAGCTTAGTTTCTGTTTGTAAAAACAGGTCAAATGGGTCGTCGGGGTTAAGAATTGTTGATGGTTCTTCACAGGGAAAAGTACGCAGATACGCATTGGCAACAGCTACTCCTTGAAGCACAAGACATGGCTGTGCGATTTCATAGAGAGCACAACGGTCTGTAAGCCTTGCAATCAAAGCAGGCTCAACGCCAGCACCATGCCACAATGATATAATTTTAGCCGCAACCTCACTTTGACAAAGTGTGTGGGGAAATTCCGCTAAATCCATACATTCACATAGCACCTCTGAGATAATATGTCGGTTAAGGTCAGCTATTTCATCGGAGCTTGCAAGCGGAACATTGATGTCAGTAAATTGCGACAACCAAAATTCGGGTGTATTGATATCCATGCGGCAATAACCTCCTTTTAAATTGATATAATATTCAGCTTTAGGAACAAGTATTTTGCATTAACAAAGCGGTTTCCCTGCCTATATGTGGGGCGCCACAATCCGGGGGCCCCCACCGCTGGGGGGCGCCCCCTTGGCGGCGGCGAAGCCGCCGGCGGCACGAAGTGCCGCATTGTGCCGCCCCATGGCAGGGAAGCTTGGGAGGAAAATATCAGCCTAATAATATCTTATGAAAAAGAACCTATGTTTTAGTAACTGCCTTGCAATTTTTATCTGTGCAATGTACAATAAAACATAATAAAAGAAAGCAGGAGAATAAAGCCAATGCAGAAGATTGCGGGAATAATGCGTAAAGCAATAACTGAGTATGACATGATACAACAAGGTGATGTAAT
>JAVVRS010000127.1:0-637 GCA_036654595.1 Oscillospiraceae bacterium
CAATCTGTAAACCTTTGTCAATGAAGCTTCGGATTACTTCACTTTTATTTCTTTTGGTGGTAGCACAGAGCTTGTCAAGCTGTTCGTTAGTTCTTGCTGACAGGCGAATTGGGGTATATACGGTTGCTTGTTTTGTTTGCATTTTTAACCTTCCTTTCGTACAGTATAACTTACGGCAGCAAAAAAGGAGCTTTACGCTCCGGTCACAGTCTACCTGATTTAAAATAGTATTTTCGTTAATCCAAACCACAATATATAGGTGTTACAATTCGTGTTACGAAAAACACGTTGTAACACCTGTGAAAGGCTTTGCCTTTCAGCTGTTTATGGAGGTGTGTAACACATCTTATCCTGCAATTCCAACCGTCGGTGACGGTTGGAATTGGAGATACCACAAAATATCGGAGATATTTTGTGGTATCTCCAATTTTTTTAAAATAGAGAAAAAGAATAATCACACCTACAAACACGCTGTGTTAATAGGTATCGGTGCCCAAATTACAGCATATTGTGGTTTAGTAACTGCCTTGCTTTCAGCTGAAATGCTCATTGCTACGTTAAATTCGGATTTTACAGCACACTTTTTGCTCACTCAAGCTCCAATTCCGGAGTGTTTTCGGTGACGACCTCGGCAGTT
>JAVVRS010000127.1:647-2857 GCA_036654595.1 Oscillospiraceae bacterium
TGACATTTTAAGTCCTCGTTGAAATCTTTGCCTAATGGTTCTTGCGACCACACAGTATAATCATTATTTTTACTTAACAGGTGCTTACATATTTGCTCGGTGGCATATTTTCCGGCTGTATCGTTGTCAAGACAGAGTATAACCGTTTTCACGGCGGGGTTCATTTCAAGGAATTTATCAAGTGCGTTTGGGGCTGTGCCGCCAAGTGAAATACGATGAATTCTGTCATATTCTTTGTTTGCAATCTTTTCAAGTGTTGCATGGCTCATTGCATCAATGCAACTTTCAAAAACTGCTACGGTAATACTGTCCGCTTTACCCGGCATATGAAATGGAAATTCCTTTTTACTGTTTTCAACATCAACTTTAAAGGGCTTTTCAGCCTCGCTTAATGTTCCACGCTGAAATGCGGATTGCGGATTACCTTTTTCATCAAAGCCCACAAACACCGCATTACCATACGCTTTGCTTTGATAAATGCGATTTTGACTTACCATCTGTTTAACAATATCGCTGTCAATTTTTCGTGTTTTGGAAAGGTAGGCAAATACTCGGTTTGCATTGATTGCACGTTCGGGAAGTTCAAAAGAGCGAGCAGCTGAGGGAATAGGTTCCCTTGCTTCTCGCTCTTTACTTGAGGTATATTCATTTGTGGATTGATGTTCAAAAACTTTTTCCTCCGACAATGTTAACACAGCCTCGACAAGTGACTTATGTTCGTATTGTGTAATAAATTCAATTGCACCGCCTTTCATATTTCGGGAGTTCCAAAACCAACCGCCGTTTTCGGTAAAAACCATGCTGTCATGTTCTTTCATGCGATAATGTCTGCCGCTTTTTTCGAGCTCATAATTATTGGCAAGTGCATAATCCAAAGCACTTGCTTCATATCTTGCATAGTCATATTGTTCTTGTGTAAAAGAGAGTTTTCCGTTTTTTGTAACTGCCATATCTGTTCCTCCGTCTACAATATAATATAATTTGGTTTACGGCTCTAAATCATAATCCGACTCTACTTCTTCGGTTAAGTTTTCGACCTCGATTTCAACGACATCATCATCTTTGTTTGTGAGGTCAAGCAACTGCTCAAGTTCTGTCAAACGCTCAACCGCAAGCTTTAAATTTTCGGATAATTCAAACGGCTTATTCATTGAAGTCTGTGCGGTATGCAAAGATTTGTAGGTGTCTTCAAGGGATAATTTAGCTGCTTGCGATTTTCGCTCAATTCCTTTAGCAAGGTTTTCTATTCGGGTGATATTTCCAAGTCCGCTGTGAGGATTAAATTCACAGGTATATTCTGCAGCACCTGTAAGCACAAGCTTTTTATCGGAAAAATAATTTTCGCTTCGTATTGATACTGTAAATCCAAGATATTTGCCAATCGCCTTATCGCACCCAAGCGGAGTGCTTTGTGCAAGAGCTGCCAAAGCTTTTCCGGCTTGTTCACGTTCTGTAAATTGAGTATTGTTTCCCAAGGTTATTAAGAACTCGTCCTGTGATGGTTGTAAAAGCAGGGAAGAAATATCTTGTTCTAAAAGAGAAATATGACGCTGTAGCCCGGATATTTCTTTTGGATATGTAGTTTGCACATCGTCCTGCAATTTAAAAAGCTGATTACGGTGCTGTGTTTCGAGAAGCCTTAACCTTGACACCTCTGTTTCAACTTCAATTTTTTCCTTGATAAGCGGATTGCCGCTTGCAATAGCCTGTGCTTCGGCATAGCCCAGCACAGCTTCGTCAACATCTTCACAGTGACGAATATCTGTTTTTGAGGACATTATTTGAGATATGAAACGTTGTTTTGTTTCGACAATGTTCCAAAGGTATGCGTCAAAACTTTTCTCGGTTACATAGCGATAGATACTTACTTCATCATTTTTATTGCCTTGCCGTAATATTCTGCCCTCACGCTGTTCAATGTCGCTGGGGCGGTATGGGCAATCTAAATGGTGCAATGCAATTAGCTTATCTTGAATATTTGTTCCTGCTCCGCACTTCGATGTAGAAGCTAAAAGTATTCGTATCTGCCCATTGCGGACTTTTTCAAACAAGGATTTTTTTTGATCACTGTTTTTTGCCGAATGAATATATGCTATATCCTCAGATGGAATACCGTGGTGGTTTACCAGAATGTTTTTCAGTTCGTCATATGCATTGAAACCCACTTTACCATTGGGTGTACTTGTGTCGCAAAATACAAGCTGTGTACC
>JAVVRS010000127.1:2912-4768 GCA_036654595.1 Oscillospiraceae bacterium
GTTCTGTCGAGTAAACGCATATCAAGTCCTGCACGTTTAGCATCACCTGTGAATTTAAGCATATTGTCCTGTTCGGGGGTGACCTCTCGATTACGTATGCGTTCAACTCTGCCAATGGCTTCGCACATAAATTCTTCAAGCTCGGGTGATGGAGTACATACCACAACAGCAGGCTTGCCGCCATGTATTTTTGGGGTAGGCAGATTTAGCATATCTGAAGTTTGAATATCTGCTACATCTCGGAACAATTGCATAAGTTCGGAAAGATTGTGAAAATTGGCAAATCGTGTACGCAGACGATAACCGCCGCCCTCCGGTGCAAGTTCAAGACTTGTTTTTGTTTCACCAAAGGTACTTGCCCATTCATCAAAATGATTAATTCCTTTTTCTTTCAGCAGGTCATTTTGCAGATATCTCTGCATTATATAAGTTTCAGCCATAGAATTTGAAATCGGTGTGCCGGTTGAAAAGGTAATGATACCGTTTGTTTTGGTTAGGTATCTGCATTTCATTAGCATATCGCTTGATTTTTTAGCATTGGAGGAACTAATCCCGGCAACGTTTCGCATTTTACTGTTGATGGAACAATTTTTAAAAGAATGAGCTTCATCAACAAAAAGTGAATTTATTCCAAGCTGTTCAAAGATAATCATGTTATCTTTTTTACTTGCATCAAGGCTTTTTTTCAGCTGTGTTTCAAGACGCTTTTTTTCAGTTTCCAATTGCTTGACGGTAAATTTATTTTCCTCTTTATGTTTGGTTTCAGCAATTGAGCCTGTTATATCATCGATTTGTTCACGTAAAAAACGTTCGGTATATTCGGGAGACATTGATATTTTTTCAAATTGGGTGTGTCCCATAACTACCATTTCGATGTCGGATAGAGCTATACGTGAAAGGAACTGCCTGCGGTGATTAGTTTCAAAATCATGCTCACTTGCAACCAAAATATTTGAAGATGGATAGAGAGTAAAAATATCATCTGCAAACTGAGTAATCATATGGTTTGGCACAACAAAAGCAACTTTATTTGCAATACCAAGTCTAAGCTGTTCCTTTGCACCTGCAATCATTGTAAATGTTTTACCGGCACCCACAACATGAGCGAGAAGAGAATTATTTCCGCCTGCAATCCTTGCCACGGCATTTAATTGATGAGGACGAAGTTCAATGTTGGGATTTATACCGGGTAAAATAAGTCCGCTTCCGTCGTATTTTCGATGGGCAATGCTGTTAAAATTCAAGTTGTATTTTTGGGTAAGTGCAGTTCTGCGTTCAGAGTCTGCAAATATCCATCTGCGGAATTGTTCTCGCAATTCTTCTTGCTTTTGTCGTGCAACGATAGTTTCTTTATGATTATATACATATCTAATGCTGTCATTTCCACTTTTCGTAACACAGTGTACAGGGTCTCTTATCACAACATTTTTCATATTTAAGCTTTCCTCGATAATGGAAAGAGCGTTCATTCGCTTAGTGCCGAATATAGTATCTATGTCTGGACTGCGTTCTATACTTTTGTGATGAACGGTGTAATTTGAATTGAACTTGTTGTAGCTTACAAAGATACCGCCTCTGTCTGAGTTGCGAAAAAACTTTGAAATATCAAGTGTTTCATAAATAAATCTGTTGTAATATTCACAATCAACCCATGTGCTGCCAAGCCGCACATCAATTTCGCCTGCTTCTATCCAAGGCGGCAAACTGCGTTCAAGTGCGGCAACATTTTGCTCAAAGCAGGTATTGCCAAGCAGTACCTGTGCCTGTGCTGCCGCAAGCTTTTGACGCACATCGCCGGATAAATATTTGTCAAAACTTTCGTAACCGCTGTATTTGTCCTCATTATTTAAGTTATC
>JAVVRS010000128.1:0-4763 GCA_036654595.1 Oscillospiraceae bacterium
GTATCATTTTCTTCAGCTTTTTCCTGCATAATAGGGATATCAACATCTGTAATAATTTCAGACTGCAAGTATATATCAGTTTCATTTGCAGGTATTTGCTCGTTTAAAGAAGCCTGTGAATGTGATGTGAGATTTGATGATGGCACTACATTATCATCGGGTAGGTTTGGTCGCTGTCCATCAACGGTACCTCCGCCATTGCCAGAGCCTACATTCCCGTTGTTTCCGCCGCTGCCTTCAATATCGGTATCATCTATCGGAGGAATATACTCGTAGTCGGTCGGCCACTGTGCTTCCTTGGTAACTCCGTTAAACACCCCACCGTCAATTTTAAGACGCAACATAAAACCGGAGATTTTTTTATCAAGATAATCTTTCAACGGTGCTAAATCAGCGTCCAAAACATTCACAGTATAACTTGCTATTTTAGGCATTGCGGTTTCTAACGGAGCATTAGGGAATATATCTTGTGTACTAATCCAGCTTTTGCCGCCGTCAAGTGAGTATTCAGGTATTATTGATGTTGCACCTGTAGGTTTAAGCGGCATGGTTGCTTGCAATACATCGGACGTTAAATCACCGTATGCAGATAAAATAAGCTCCGACTGCGTACCGCTCGCTACTTTGTGAAAGTCAACTCTCAGCATCTCATCATTAAAATTAATTCTGCTCATATCTTCTATCTTGTAGATATTGGTTCCAATATAAATTGTTGCTTCCTTAGGTGCTGTAATTTTACTTGTATTTATTTCGGTTATTTCGCCCTTTAATGTTATGTCATCTATATTCCATTCGGCAGTATACTCCAAATTCTCGGTATATACATTTTGGGCTGCTTGTGACACTTGCAGTTCTACCGGAATTTGTTTTGGCAATAATGCCATAAGCTCCTCATCTGTTGTGGTATCAGCTACCGTAAAATGATACTGTCCCCAAAAGTGTGACGGTCTGCCTTTCCTCATCAGAATTGCAGCATCATATCTGGCATATATCTCGCTGTAATCGTCCGGCAGCGGCTTAACAGCAGTATCTCTTACAATACTGTCTGCCTCTGTAAAAACTACCGTATCATCTGTATATGTAATTTCCAGTTTTACATAAATAGTATCTGTTTTTTTATCAACATAATCTTGTAGCGGTTTATCACCTTGCCAAAAACATTGTTGAGTTTGCATATCAGGGTCATTCGGTTCTATTTGCCACTCACAATCCTTTATTGCTGTGTAGCTTTCCCCATCAAGCGAGTAGCATGGTACTATAGAAACCATATCGTCACTGATATCACCGAGGGTACCCTTAATGCTATATCCTTCGTGCGTATAGAATAGCTTAATTGTAAAAGAAAGCGGCTCAACTGTTTGCTCCGACTTCAATTCATTATCATCTGAGGTTTTTTGCAGTTCAGTCATTTCTTCCGGTTGTACTTCTTCTGTCAAGGTATCAATAGGCTTGTCCGAATTTACAGCTGTTTCCGATAAATCCTCCGCAAAAGCCGTTGTCGAAAACAACATTAGTAAATTAATCATTAGCATTGCTATAATTTTTACTCTCACTATATCACCTCACACAATATGTTTGCTGCTTATTGCTATATATTACTAATTATAGCATATTAAAATAATCAGTGTCAATCAATGCAGTAATTCAAAGCTGTTAATTGCAAGAGGTTTAATTACCTGTAAGCTTTTCAAAAGCATCTATTTATGATAAAATAAAATGGTATTTATATACACACTTGGAGGTGATGATATTGAAAATTGCAATTTGTGATGACAATAAAGCAAATATTGCTTCACTCGAAAAATTATTGCAGCAATATAAGGTGGCAAATGGAATTGAACTTGTCTGCGATACATTTTACAGCAGCATAGACCTGATTGAAGACACAAGTACCAAAGCTTACGACCTTATACTGCTGAATGTACTCATGCCCGGCCTCAGTGGTATTCAAACTGCTAAAGAAATACGCCTTTTTGACAAAATAATTAAAATTATATTTTTATCATCTTCTTCCGAATTTGCAGTGGACAGCTACTCTGTAGGTGCATATGGTTATCTGCTGAAACCGGTTAACAGTGATGAATTATTCATGTTGCTTGATAAAATTCTTGCTGAAGCAACAGGTAATAGCGATGCGGAAAGTCTTGTCATAAAAAGTCGTGCAAGTATTGTACGCATACCTTTTTCTAACATAGAATATGTAGAAGTCATGAATAAAACAGTATCATTCCATCTCAATGATGTCAGTGTTGTTGATACCTCTGCATCACTTTCTGATTTTGAGCCTCAGCTCCTCGCCAGAGTGGAATTTTTAAAGGTACACCGCTCCTATCTCATTAATTTACGCTATATTCAAACATTAAACGCAAAAGCTATCGTTACACAAAACGGTCATACTATACCTGTTTCTAAAATGCTGTATGCACAGATAAAAGAAGCATATATGAAGTATCTTTTTGTAAATAAACCATCTCCAAAGCCACGCAAACGTAAACTGCCGCCTATTACACACACCATTGGTATCTACCGTATTTTGCTTGTAGACGATGACCCTGAACAACAAAACTATTGGGGACGTATATTACAGTCTAAAAATTGTTCGGTAGACTTTGCCTCAGATACAGAAACTGCTACAAAGCTGGCAGCAGGGGCAGTTTATGACTGCATTGTGCTGGACGTTATGCTCTTTGGCGAAAGCAGCTTTGCTCAATGTGAAAAACTGCGTGAACTAACCAGTGCACCTGTTGTTTTTTTAAGCTCACTTACCGACAACGACAGCCAACTCAAAGGCTTTTTATCAGGCGGCATAGATTATATTACCAAAGATACTCCCGAAAACTTGTTTTGGGCAAAGATAGAGGCTCGTATTCGGCTTTCCCGTACAGGTAAAGTACAGCTTTCGTTTAAACCTTTACTACTTGACCTTTCCTTGCGTAAGGTTTTTGTTAATGATGAAGAACTTATACTTACACCGATTGAATTTGATATGCTGTGGCTATTGGCAGAGCACTCCGGTCGTGTCTACACACCTGAGGAATTATACAGTGCCATATGGGGTGGCAACGAACAATTAGACAGCGGTCAATCCATTCAAGTACACCTCTCTCGTATGCGTAGAAAATTGGAAAAGGCGTGTCCTGTTCACTGCTTTATTGAAACAGTATGGGGAAAAGGCTATCGTTTCGTTCCTAACAGAAGAAGTGATGACAAGCAAAGGGAAGCACAATATGCAAAAAATTAAAAATAAAACCAATTTTACACTTATTTTACTCGGAGTTATACTAGTGATGCTTTTTGTAGTGCTTTTTTATCACGATAATAAGTACCAGTCACCACCGCCATATGGTAAATGCGGTGTTTTGAAAATAAATGAAAGCGATATCGCCTCCGCACCTATTTTCTTAATAGATGGTTGGCTACTTACCGATAGAAATACTGTCAATTTACCTACATATATAGGCGAATATTCTAACTTGCAACGCAATGACCTCTCTGTGGCTCCACATGGCAGGGCAACTTATCAGCTTACCTTGAATTACAGCGGTGCTCCTCGTATTGTGGAGATAGATTTTCCAAAGCTTGCCACTGAGTACACCATTTTTTTGGGCGGCAAAAAGCTTGCTTCAGGCAGCGGCAGTACGCAGGTGTCATTTTTGCTGCACCCCGGCGACCAAACGCTTATTGTAGAAACTGTATCCTCCGGAGGTTATTACAGCGGAATTTATTTTCCGCCGACACTTGGAAGTGCTCAATGTCTTAAACAAATAGAGAATATTCAATCTTTCTCCTATGCGTTGGCTTTTCTGATGCCTATTGTGCTTTCGGTATTTACTTTTGCTCTCTGGCGGCGAAGAAATGACCCTACTGCTTTCTGGTTTGGGTTACTCTGCTGTTTTTATGCACTTTATATTTCACATTATTTTGTCTACCTGTTCCGACTTCCACTAATTCCTTACTGGAATTTTATAGAGGGATTTGCACTGTATGGGTTAGTTTTTTGTGTTATACAGCTTACCGCACTTGCTGCTGATATGATTACAAGCAAAACCGTTCGTATCATTCAACTTACACTTTGGATAATACCATTCATGTTAATGGTTTTTTATCTGTATATTCCAATCTTTACACAGGCAGTAATATTACACAGTGCTCTAAAGGATATGTACTTTATCTTTGCTTTCTGCTGTGTGATTTTCCTAAGTATTCGTGCTTCGTTACATCATAGCTCTGAGTATCTCTATATTTTGTCGGGCTGTGTTGTGTTTAGTATTGGGCTTGTATTAAATCTGCTTTTTTCAAACCATTTTGAACCTATCTTGTTTTTCTGGCAATTTGAATGGTGCGGCTTGTTTTTAGTACTACTGTTCGGCAAAATGATGATGACTCGCAACCGTCGTATTTTGGCTGAAAATGCTGAATTTAGCTATCATTTAGAACAACTTGTAGAAAAGCGAACAGAAGAACTTTCTATGCTTATGTCAGAGCGTAAAGCGTTTTTTTCGGATATGGCACATGACCTTAAAGCTCCTATCTTTGCTACACAAGCTTTTATTCGTGAGATACGCCGCAACGCTACCGGTATAGATGGTGAGCTTGCCGGTTATTTGGAGGCGGTTGAGAAAAAACAACAGGAAATGGCACGGCGGGTACAAGGTTTAAGTGCCATCAATCAGTTGGATAAGATTACCGAGGCAAAACAGCTTGTTTCAATACAGGAGCTTTTAGCCGAGATGTACGCTACTCATAATGGTGAAGCGGAAGTT
>JAVVRS010000129.1:0-4738 GCA_036654595.1 Oscillospiraceae bacterium
ATATGTTACAGCACTTACATTTGATGGAAAAATTTGCTTAAAAACATTGCGTAACATTAGGAAATATTACAATAGGGTGTCAGACTATCTTAAAACAAAATGTCGTGCAAGAAGGTGAAAACAGTTGATTTTATGGATTGTAGGGATAACTACCATTCTTTTAATTTTATCGGTTTCATATAATGTGTTCCTTGGATTACCTCTTTTTTTAAGCGTGGTAATGTTTGCAGGCTACGCTTATAAAAAAGGTTATACCATAAAGCAAGTTGGGCAGATGATTTTCTCGGGAGCAGGTAAAGCACTGATGGTAATTCGTATATTTCTGCTTATTGGAGCACTTACTGCATTGTGGATGTCTTGCGGAACAATACCATTTTTTATAAATATGGGGATAGAACTTATCCACCCATCTTTATTTATACTTTCGGCATTTATGCTCTCCTGTGCAATGTCTTATTTAATTGGCACATCATTTGGTACGGCAACTACTATTGGGGTTGTACTTATGGCAATTGCCCGAAGCGGAGATGTAAACCTATATCTTACAGCAGGTGCAGTGCTTTGCGGTGCATATTTTGGTGACAGAGGTTCACCAATGGCATCATCATTAATTCTTGCATCAACAGTAACCGAAACAGATAACCATCAAAATGTTGCTATGTGCCTTAAAACTGCCACTGTACCGCTTATTATTTCATCAATTTTATTTTATATATTTTCACTTCAAAACCCAATGGCAACAGTATCTTCTGATATTACAAACAGTGTGGCACAAACCTTTAACCTAAATCCTATTGTTGTATTGCCTGCACTTCTTATTTTAATTTTGGCGGCATTTAAAGTTGATGTTCAGCGGTCTATTATAATCAGTTCAATAACTGCTTTTATCCTTGCAATTACCGTTCAACACAGCAGCCTTAGCAACATTCTCAAAGCAGTTATCTTTGGATTTTCACTGAATGAAAGTTCACCTATCGCTCATTTAATTAAAGGCGGCGGACTGCTTGGAATGTTTAACGCCGCTGTAGTTGTACTGTTATCCTGTTGTATTGCGGGTATAGCCGAAGGGACAAAAATTACCGACCATATTTTTCATTCCGAAAAAAATCTTTCACGGCATGGGTTGTACCTTAAAACGCTCATTGTATCTTTTGCAACCTCTGCAATAGGCTGCAATCAAACTATTGCCATTGTTATGACCTCTGAAATAATGAATAAACAATACAGTGCTTTTGGACTTGATAATAATGACTTAGTTCGTGATATCACCATTACCGCTTCACTTACTCCAACTATTCTGCCATGGTCTATTGCAGTGCTTACACCTGTTACTATGCTTGGTTTGTCAGGGGTAGGGTATATGCCTTACTTATTTTTTCCATATATAATGGTTATATATCATTACGTTGTTTATCTGGTAAAAAGCAAAAAAGAAGCTGTACAAACGGCTGAGATATAGCTTTTAAATACAAACAGAGGGGCTTGTGCAATCCGCACAAGCCCCTCTGTTTTCATCTTTATTTATCTCTTACGCAGCCGTTTTATCAGCTTAACTATTTCATACCAAAGCACCGAAACACCTGCAATTGCAAGTACAGTAAAGAATTGTCCAAATGAAAGCGGTGCAAGCTTTAAGAAATTACAGAGCGGAGTATACATAATAAGAAGCAATCCGCCTATTGTTCCTAAATTTACCGCCCACATTACCTTGTCTTTTATCAGCTTTTTGAGTGACTGTATAGCAAAATCATGGTCGGAGCTGTTAACCTGAACCAGAAAAAGATTTGCAAGCATAATTACAGCTATACCCATTGTACGAGCAAGCGGTGCATTTTGCATATCTTGTCCCAGCATAATAATATATGTGCCAAATGAAGCTGCAAAAATTACCAAGCCTTGTAACACGCTCTTAATTAAAGTTCCCGCACTCATCAATTTTTCTTTCGTATTACGAGGCTTACGTTCCATTATATCATCTTCGGCAGGTTGTCGTTCCAATACAATAGAACAGGTTGGGTCAATAATAAGCTCTAGTAATACTACATGAAGCGGTAACAAGAGTAAATTTCCGGGTGCAATACCGAGCATAGGAGCTAACAGTGATGCCAATGCAATTGGTATATGAATAGTAAATACATAACCTACTGCTTTGCGTATATTATCATAAATTCTACGTCCATCATGCACTGTTTCTACAATTGTAGTAAAATTATCGTCCATCAAAATTAAATCTGCGGCTTCACGAGATACTTCAGAACCACGTTTACCCATAGCAATACCGATATCCGCATATTTAAGTGCAGGTGCATCATTTACACCATCACCTGTCATAGCTACAATTTCTCCGTTTTCTTTGAACGCTTTAACAATACGCATTTTGTGTTCGGGTATAACACGAGAGAAAATACTTACATCTTTTACTTTTTCACACAATTCTTCATCAGACATCTGTTCAAGCATATCACCTGTGATAACATGGTCACTATTGGGCATACCGATTTTTTTAGCAATACTTGCGGCAGTTACACCATTATCACCGGTAATCATGACTACTCGTATACCTGCTTTATTGCAGATTGCAATATCTTCTTTAACACTTTCACGAGGTGGGTCTGCAAGCCCTATCAAGCCACAGAGTGTCAAAGAGCAATCTGTAATTTGAGCCGGAATATCTGTCTGTGATGCAGGCTTTTGTATGCCGACAGCAATAACTCTAAGCCCTTGCTGTGACATTTCATTAATTTTATCTTCCGCAGCTTTACGTTCCTTATCACTAAGCTTGCAAATAGTAAGAATACGTTCGGGTGAACCCTTAGCTGCAATAATTATTTCATCATCATGGTGCCAAACGTGTCCCATCATTTTAAGTTCATTGGTAAACGCATATTCGGTAATCAGTTCTCCACCAAACAGATGTGCTTCCGGAATACCTTGTTTTTCACAAAAATCAAGCATTGCTTTTTCCATTGGGTCATATGCTTCTGTTTCACAGCCAAGTCCCATTGTTTCATACAACGCCGCACTATCTCCGTTTGCTGCCCATGTATCCTGTACTGTCATTTGGTTCATGGTAATTGTGCCTGTTTTATCAACGCAAAGCACCGACACCGCACCTAAAGTTTCAACCGACGGCAATTTGCGAACAAGTGAGTTTTTCTTTGCCAAACGCCATGCACCCATTGATAAAAACACTGTCAATATAACAGGAAATTCTTCGGGTATCATTGCCATAGCAAGGGTAATTCCCGATAAGATACTTCCAATTATTCTATCTGCAAAAGCGTGGTCAAAAAGGTTAAACCAGGTTACGCAGCCTACTGCAATAAAGAGTATTGCCGCAATTATAACGCAAAGCTTAACAAGAGTTGAGGTTTGTTTTTGCAGTGGGGTATCTTCTTGCGGTGCCGCTGCTACATTTGTCCCTATTTTACCGTATTCTGTAGCCCCTCCGATTTTATCTACTTTTATATATCCACTGCCTTGTGTAACAAGTGTACCTGCATAGCAGTAGTCTTTACGCCAATAATCCTCGGTTGGTTTTACATTTTCGGTTGGTATCTTCCATACACCTTCAGCTTCCCCTGTCAATGAGGACTCATCTACGCACAAATCATTTGACTTGATTACAATACCGTCAGCAGGGATTTTTACCCCCTCAATAATTATCATTAAATCACCGGGTACCAAATCTGCACTTGCAATGGTTTGTTCTTTGCCATCTCTGATAACTGTAATATGCGGTGCGGATAAATCCTTTAACGCATTTAAAGTTTTATCTGTTTTCCATTCCTGGATAATATCAATGCTGATGATACCGATTACAAACACCAACATTATTGCCCCATCACGAGGTTCTCCTAAAATAAAGTAAATAATTGCCGCTACAATCAGCAGTAAAAACATTGGCTCGCAAAAAATACCGATTGCTTTTCTGAAAAAGCTTTGTTTTTTACCTTGTGCAAGTTCATTTTTACCATACTGCTCCTGTAATTTTTCCGCTTGAGATGTACTGATTCCGGATAAATTGTTTTTGTCGTCTGTCATAAAAGTTACCTCCGTTTTTTTAAGTCAGAAGTCTTTTTCATAAATGAAAACACTTCTACAGGATAGCTCCATGGCACTCCATTATTCAGTCTGTATGTTCAAAATTTAGGTATAAAAAAACACACCTATGGAACATACTACTGTCCCACAGATGTGAAATAAATTCAATCCGTTGCCCGAAAATAGGCCCAGCCCCACGAACCGTTTAAAAGGTTCATCGCCTGCTCAGTTTGTACTGTAGATTGGTATGCAGTGCAAAGAGATTTTAACTATGATACTATATTTAAGCTAATTTGTCAAGTTGAATATTTTTACTGCATTTTTTTATCAAAATTTGGGTTAAAGGCATAGAAGTTTTTGGAATTTAGCTTATCTTTGGCAATACCTATTGCTTCGCCAAATCTTTGGTAATGAATTACCTCTCTTGCACGCAAAAACCTAATTGCATCTTTTAAATCAGGGTCATCTGCAAAGCGTAAAATATTATCATAGCTTAGTCTGGCTTTTTGTTCTGCCGCTAAATCCTCATGCAAATCAGCAAATAAATCGCCCGAAACACTTAACCCCTCGGCACTGAATGGCGTACCGCCCGCTGATGTTGGATATGGTGCTGTTGTGTGGTCTATAAAGTATGGTGCATATCCGCTCTCCATAATCTCATCTTCGGAAATATTGCGTGTAAGTTGGTACATAA
>JAVVRS010000130.1:0-4706 GCA_036654595.1 Oscillospiraceae bacterium
CATGACCGATGAACAGATGTGTTATTTTTGGCGGCGGTGATATTACCGATTATAATTATGTTTTAACAAAAATTAACTGTACAGATTATATAATCTGTGCCGACAGCGGGTATAAACATACAGTAAGACTTGGAATAAAACCTAATCTTGCAGTAGGTGATTTTGATTCAATGGAACAAAATCTTGTTAATAATTGTGAAGTTATGGCGTGCTCACCATATAAAGATGATACCGATACTATGATTGCCGTAAAAACAGCATTACAAAAAGGATATACGGAAATTGTATTGTTTGGTATGCTTGGCGGCCGTTTTGACCACAGTATTGCAAATCTGCAAACACTGCGATATATTGCAGAACATGGTGGCAAGGCGTGGATACTTGATTTAACAGCAGAGATTACTGTGATTATAAATGGGACTGCTAAGTTTAACGGAGATGAGCAGCACAGCTTGTCGGTATTCAGCCTAGATGAGAAGTCAACAGGTGTATACTTGCAGAATGTAGCGTATCCTCTGGAAAATGCTACCTTAACGGCAGGATTTCCACTTGGAGTAAGCAATAGCTTCTTAAAAGGAAATGCTGTTATAACGGTAGCAGAGGGCTGTTTGGCTGTAATGAAGTGTTTGCTGTAGGCGTTGGCGTGCGGCACAATTGCCGCCCGACTTTGTCGGGCGAAAGAGCAGAGCTTGCCGCACAGGCAAGCTCTGCTCTTTGTGCGTGAAACGCACGCAATTGTGCCGCACAGGCAGGGCTAACCGCCGGAAAAAAATGCAAAGCAATACCGCCGACCCATTGCAGATAGCAGGTCGGCGGTATTTTTATTTTTACAAGAAATCAGTCAGAAAGATTATTTTTTCTTTTTCATGGTAACCGCACCTACTGCTGCTACAGAAGCAACTGCAAGACCGGCGGCAACACCTACAAAGTCAGAAGAACCTGTGCCGGGGTTTGGTTTATTTGAATTATCTGTGTCGCCTGTTGTACCGTTTTCGTCAGTAGTAGTGTCATCTTTGTCACCTACTGCTGCGTTGGCATCAAGTTCACCGTCAGAAAGAACATAAGAACCAAGGCTTCTTGTTTTAAATACAAGTGCATCACCATCATCATTAAGTTTAGCATTTACATGAGTAAGTTCACCTTTATCATTGATGGAATACAAAGTATATTCAACATCTTCATCGGGAAGAATAATTGTAAGTTCACCTGTAAAGTCAAAAACAGGTTTACCTGTCCAATTGAAGAAAGTTAAGTCGGTATTAGGATATTTGTTAGCAATAGATTTGCTTACTTTGTTATCAAAACCGAGATATAGGTCATCTTGGCTTGAAGCTTTTGTAAAGTAAGAGAAATATGGGCCACTTAATTCAATTTCTTCGGCATTACCAAAATCAATGATAGATTTGTTGATTTTATCAAGTTCTTTGTCATAATCCAATTCATCATTATCAGCTATATCTTCCCATTTAACTTTTTCATAACCAACTTTGGTTTTAAAAGTTTTTTCATATTTTTTGCTGCCATTTTTATTTTTAAGAATTACATCAAATTCAAGAACAGTTTTTGTTGTTTTAGCATAATCATTTAATTCAACAACAACCATGTGTTGAGTAATATCTTTACCATCGGCATCTTTTGTATCAAATTCATCAAGGTCATATCTTTTTACAAGTTCTTTACCTTTAGTAACAGAAACTGTAAGCTTCATATCGTCCATGTCAAGATTTTTAATGTCTTCGGCATTAAGAATAATTTCAATTTCGTCACCGCCGCCATGTAATGAACCCATTTCAATTCTGTCTGCATCGGCATCTGTATAAGTGTCAATTTGTGTATCATTGTTTACGTCTTGGTTTGTCATTTCAGCAAAAGATGTTACGGATAGTCCCATCAGCATAACTGCGACAAGAACACTGGCAAGTAGTTTTTTCATAAGTTTTTTCCTCCATCATATTAATGATATATTTTTTATATGATGTCATCTGCTTTACTGTCATAATCGCAGCAAGTAAGGTGTGTTGCCTTGCTTTTGATGTTGTAAGTATATCTTGAGCTTATACATAAAGGCAATGCTTTTTCATTGTTTAACAAATATTACAGTCCGCTTATGGTAATAACATGGTATGAACCAAAAATAATACAGTTCCATATAATGATAATAACCAACACAGGGATTTTTTTAAAAAAAGGAGTTGAGTTATTAATGAAAGTTTTTGTATGGAAAAGCCCTAAGCTTTTATCAAGCTTTTTGAGGTTATTTTTTAGAACAGAAAAAGATGAAACACTTTAAAGGATACATAAATATCAGCACTATCAATATAACGGCTGCAATTTTTTTGCGGTCGTTATATTTTTTTTTGCATTTCAATTAAACCGGCAGGCTTATTGGGCGGCACAATGCGGCATTTCATGCCGCAGGCGGCGTAGCCGCCGCAAGAGCAGCCCCCCGAAGGGGGGCTGCTCTTGATTGTGCCGCCCAAATGGCGAAGCCTAAATTTTATTACAGAAGAAATGATAAACACAGATTGTACTATTTATCAAATAAAACACATATATTGGTCATAGAAAATATAAAAGGAGAGGTTGTCCTTATGGAACTAAATTGTAACAGGCAGACCGTTATGATAAATAAGGTAATATTTGACGGAACCGCAGAACAAGGGATAGAAAGTGATTTGATGTTGGCAGATTATTGTCCTGATGTTGTTAAGATTTTAAGATGTTGTGTTAATCCTAAAATTGAAGCAACAACAGTAAGCGGCAGTAAAATTACAATAGATGCGGTTGCACAAATAAAAATCTATTATCTTACAGAACAAAAAACCATACGTCAACATAGTTTAAGTATACCGTTTCAAAAGCAATGTGATTTTAAAGAACCTGTCACAGGCAGTCCCATAGCATATGTACACCCTAAATTAGACTATATAAATTGCAGAGCTATAAGCCCACGCAGATTAGAGCTTAGAGGTGCTGTTTCTATGGAAATTAAGGTGTTATGTGTTTCCAATGAAGAAGCAGTGTGTGAAGCTGATGAATTAGGTGTGCAGTTAAAGAAAGATATAGTGCAAAGCAATCAGCTGTCAGGACAGGTAAACAGTACTTTTACCGTTCAAGAAACTTTAGAATTGGGGTATGGTAAACCAAGCATTGCAACAGTACTTGATTTCAGAACCGAAGCAACTGTAAGCGATTGTAAACCGATAGCTAATAAAGTAATTACAAAAGGTGATTTGCATTTGGATTTGCTTTATTATTGTTCGGAAGGTAAATTACAAAAGATGGAGTATAGTATACCGATAAGTCAAATTGCAGATATGGAAGGTGCAGCTGAAAATTCCGAATGTTTTGTATGCTATGAGGTAATAAATACAACACTTGAACCAAAAGCTAATCTTGATGGCGAAATACGCAATTTAATGCTTGAATGTAAGGTAAAATGTACAGTACAAAGTCACAGCAAACAAAGTTATGTACATATTTCAGATTGTTACAGCACACAGCATGAATGTAGTTGTGTAGGTAAAAAATCAGAAGCGGCGGAACTGATACAAAATGTAGAAAATATATATTCATACAAACAGAGCATTAATGTACCTGAAACTGTGGGTGAAATAGGGGATTTATGGTGCAGTATTGAAGATGTTACGGTTACTAAAGAGGAGAAAAAAATCTTGCTCGGTGTAAAACTCAGCATCTGTATGATAGCTTTTGACACAGATAAAGTTCCTGAATTGTTTGAACGTACCGAAGAATTTACCCATGAAATTGCGGTAGATAAAAACACTTCAAATATGATGTTT
The DNA here is from genome assembly GCA_036654595.1 of Oscillospiraceae bacterium. Taxonomy (GTDB): domain Bacteria; phylum Bacillota; class Clostridia; order Oscillospirales; family Ruminococcaceae; genus RGIG7389. Next base: position 3,804 of record JAVVRS010000130.1, read on the forward strand.
TTACCGATAGCTTTTCCGGTTTCGGTATCACACAGTGTGCTTGCTCCCGACCGTATGGAAATTCGTTGTGATATTATGATAAAAGGTTGTATCTATAATATAGAACCGCTTAATATTATAAAAGCTATTGAGGTAGATACATCTAAACAAAAAGAAATCAAAAATCGTCCGGCACTTACTATTTATTATGCCGATAAAGGTGAAAGTATATGGGAAATTGCAAAACATTATAACACCTTGATGGACGGTATAATAGAAAACAACAGCTTACAAGATGAAATTTTGAGTGACAGATGTATGCTGCTTATACCTATGGTGTAAGCTTAAATTCATTGCAGAAAACACAGAATAAAAGCCGAAGAAATGGACAGGAGGCAGCAGATATAATGGAAAGTAATATCTATAAAGATATTTCCAAGCGAACCGACGGTGATATTTATATAGGAGTAGTAGGCCCTGTGCGAACAGGGAAATCTACGTTTATAAAACGGTTTATGGAAAAACTTGTAATTCCGCATATAGAAAGTGATTATCGCAGAGAACGTGCAATAGATGAATTGCCGCAATCTTCGGCAGGAAAAACGATAATGACAACAGAACCTAAATTTATACCTGAAGAAGCGGCATCTATTACCATAGATGATAATGCTACTTTAAATGTAAGATTAATTGATTGCGTGGGATATATAGTTCCAAGCTCACTGGGATATATTGAAGATAATAATCCACGCATGGTAATGACACCATGGCATGATAAAGAAATTCCATTTAATATGGCAGCAGAAATCGGTACAAAAAAGGTTATCTCAGAACATTCCACAATAGGTCTTGTAATTACAACAGATGGAAGTATCAGTGATATACCACGTCAAGAATATGAACAAGCAGAAGAAAAGGTTATCA
>JAVVRS010000131.1:0-1727 GCA_036654595.1 Oscillospiraceae bacterium
TTTCAATTGCAGATAATGGACGTTCCACACCATAAGCATAGAGTTTCGCATCAGTCACCTGAAAAAACACAACTGTGTCAATCTGCATTGTAACATTATCTTTTGTAATAACAGGTTGTGGTTTAAAATCAACCACTTGTTCTTTTAACGATACTTTTTTAGCAACTCTGTCAACAAATGGTATTTTAAAATGCAACCCTGTTTCCCATGTACCATTATATGCTCCAAGTCTTTCCACAACATAAACCATTGCTTGCGGTACCAATACAATGTTAGTGGTAAGCAGTACCAGTATTAATATTACCAGTATAAAAAATATTACCAAACCCATAATCTAATCCTCCTAATTTCTCACAATTTATTTACTCTTAATTATTTCAAGGAATATTACAGATGTTCTACAATAAGAGTAACACCTTCAATTCCTTTAATGATAACCTGTTCACCTTTTGGGATAAATTCCAATTGTTCCGAGCGTGCTGACCAATCTAACCCCGATACCGCAACTCTCCCTGTCATATTGTCGGGATTGATATCAGTTATAACAATCCCTATTTTACCTATATTGCTGTCAGCATTGGTATGTACAATTTTTGTTTGCAATTTCATTTTAACAACAGGTCTGGTAAATATAAGCATAATACATGATACTATTGTAAAAACAGCAAGCTGTATCCATATATTCATTCCCATCAATGCAGGTATAATACTTACAGCTGCACCTGTTGCAAACCAAATTGCAACCAGTTGTATAGTTACCATCTCGGCTATTGCCAAACCGACCGCCAACGCAAGCCATATAAGCGGCATTGCTGTCAATAAGTTAATCTCTGTCAAATTCATCAACTCCTTATTGCAATTGAATTTTAAACAAGTACACCCGGTTTCCCCATGACTGTTTCCCGTGCTAAATCTGCAAGCTGCAAAATACGATTTGCCTCTGCATTAAGTACAATTCTGCCAAGTTCTGTAATTTTATATACTTTACGTCGGTCAAATTCACCCATTGCCAAAATCAGTCCATCATTCTCCATTTTATAAAGAATTGTATATACCGTACCTGCACCTAAGTTTACTCTGCCGGAGGTGACAGCTGTAACTTTTTGCATAATTCCATATCCATGATTTTCGCTTTGTAAGCAGTTTAAAAGCAAAAAACTTGCTTCAGACATAGGGAGATAGCTTTTTAAAATTTTTTCCTGTTCCAAGCATATTCCTCCTTTGCAGTATATATCGCATTGCGATATATATACATTAAGAGTGTATCATTATTCGATATAATTGTCAATTTTTCTCCAAAGTTTTTGCATCATCAGCAGTTATTACATAATATGCTTCAATTACTTCACTCTTAATGCCATTTTCATCAACTGCATACGCTCTCACCGTTCTTGAACCAGGTTCCAACATTATAGCTCCGCTGTATACAATCGGTGTTTTATCTTTATCTATGGTGTATTCAATTTTACCTTTCGGCACAGTTATTTCAAACAATGTACCTTCGGGGTAAACACCGCTTTTAGACACAAATGCAGGTAAAGGTATGTATTTTTGCATTATCTTTTGTGCATTGCCTTTTTCACCAATTTCCATATACAAGCTTACCTTTTGATAGTCTAATTCTTTTATCTTTTCCGCATCAACAGTAAGCTTCTGTAAACGGTCAATCAGTAAAATTATCTCTAAGTTTTCTTTATAATCTTCATTGATTGCTTTTTTGCTCTGTA
>JAVVRS010000131.1:1737-4684 GCA_036654595.1 Oscillospiraceae bacterium
ATCAATTTTGTAATGGCATCTGCATTGTTTGCATCTTGTTTTAACACATTTGTAAATGCTTTTTCTGCCTTATCATATTTTTCTGCCGTTAAATAATCATTTCCCAGTTCCATTTGCAAGTCCGGCTCCATTACATTGTTAAAAAATATAATAACAACCATACACACAATAACAATCAATGCAAGCAACATTCCAACCACATTTCTACGGTTAAAATATGACTTGAGGTCTTTTGTATCTTCACTTTTACCCGAATTTTTCTTTGCATCTACTTCACGCTGTGCTCTTTCAAGTGACCCCATCTGAGGTCCGCCAAATTCTTTTCCTTCCGGTGTTGGCATTGCTGCCGAAAGAACAGGTTCTTGCTCTTTACTTGCCAAAACCTCATCAGGTGTTTGCATTGTAACAGTCATCTGTGCTGCTGACGCTGCAATTGCAGATAAAATTTCTTCGGGTGTACTGTTTTCATCAACAATACCTTTTAATTCTTCCAATTCTTTTATGATTTTATCTGTCGGGAACCCACAATACGGACAGAGATTAAACTCCTCCCGCAATTCCGCCCCACAATCCTTACAATTATGCACTCTTTCTTCCTCCTGCGTTACCGCCCCGTGCCCGTTCACATTTTGCGGTTCTCCCGCAAAATCAGTGGCTTCGCCACTGCCGCAAAACCCCAAAGGGGTTTTGCGGTGAACGGGCACGGTGGCTAATGTTTACAACAGTCTACCACAATGACGAGTAAAATTCCACTGTTAATATGTGAATTATCTAAGTTTCTGTAAAGCATAAACGGCAAATAAAGCTATGCTTTAAGATAGCGGCGTTTTCCATTTAATGATGATACCTTAACTTGGCTTAATACTATATTCGGGCTTACAAAAAAGTTTTTACAAAGCATCTCTCATATTCTATCCTCATACAATGCTTCTTGAGATAAAAAAAGGCTGCCGTGACATTTTACGGCAGCCTTTTACTATTCGGGGAATTTCTTATCTGTAATCAGAGCTTAAATATTACATCATGCCTTGATTCATAGGAGGCATTGGGTTTTCTTCCTTTTCTTCGGAAACAAGGGACTCGGTTGTGAGTACCATTGAAGCAACAGATGCAGCATTTTGCAATGCACAACGAGTTACTTTAGCAGGGTCAACAATACCTTCGGCAATCATATCACAGTAAGTTTCTTTGTAAACATCAAAGCCATAACCAACCTTGCCTGCACGACGAATATTTTCAATAATAACCGAGCCTTCAAGTCCTGCATTTATAGCAATTTGACGAACCGGTTCTTCTAATGCTCTGAGTACAATTCTTGCACCTGTTTTTTCATCACCGTCACATTGTTCAACAATTTTCTGAACAGATGGAATTAAGTTAAGGAATGCAATACCACCGCCTGCAATGATACCTTCTTCAACAGCAGCTCTTGTTGCAGACAATGCGTCCTCAATACGAAGTTTCTTTTCTTTCATTTCGATTTCGGTTGCAGCACCAACTTTAATTACAGCTACACCACCGCTGAGTTTAGCAAGTCTTTCCTGCAATTTTTCTTTATCAAATTCAGAGGTTGTAGTTTCAATTTGTGCTTTGATTTGATTAATACGTTTTTTAATATCATCAGGATTACCGGAACCGTCAACAATGATTGTATTATCTTTTGTTACAACAACCTGTCTTGCATTACCAAGCATTTCCATAGTGGTATCTTTCAGTTCATAACCAAGTTCTGAGCTGATTAATTGACCACCTGTAAGGGTTGCAATATCTTGCAGCATTTCTTTTCTTCTGTCACCAAAGCCTGGTGCTTTAACAGCAACACAAGCGAATGTACCACGCAGTTTATTTACAATCAAGGTAGAGAGTGCTTCACCTTCTACATCATCGGCAATCATTACAAAGCGTTTACCTGCTTTAACAATTTGTTCAAGTACAGGTAGAATTTCTTGTACATTGCTGATTTTTTTATCGGTAATCAAAATGTAAGCGTCGTCCATAACAGCTTCCATCTTTTCGGTATCTGTAACCATATAAGGTGTGATATAACCTCTGTCGAATTGCATACCTTCAACAACTTCACTGTAAGTTTCGGCAGTCTTTGATTCCTCAATAGTTATAACACCATCGGAAGAAACTTTTTCCATAGCATCTGCAATCAATTTACCAACATTTTCATCATCGGCAGATACGGTTGCTACTCTGGCGATATCAGCTGAACCATTTACTTTTTTAGAATTATCTTTGATTGCATCAACAGCGGAATCAACAGCTTTTTTCATACCACGTCTAAGTATCATTGGGTTTGCACCGGCAGTTACATTTTTCATACCTTCACGAACAAGTGCTTGTGCAAGCAGTGTTGCTGTAGTAGTACCATCACCTGCGGCATCATTTGTTCTGGTAGCAACTTCTTTAAGCATTTGAGCACCCATATTTTCAAATGGGTCTTCCAGTTCAATTTCTTTTGCAATGGTAACGCCGTCATTGGTTACAAGAGGTGAGCCGTATTTTTTATCAAGAACAACATTTCTACCTTTCGGGCCCAGTGTAATTTTTACAGTATCTGCAAGCTTATCTATACCTGTTTGCAGTGATTTTCTTGCTTCTTCGCCATAAGAAATAATTTTAGCCATAATATAAATCCTCCAAATATATTTAAATTTTCAAGTTATTATTCTATAATACCAAGGATATCTGATTGACGTACAATTGTATATTCTTCGTCGTCCAAAGTGACTTCTTGACCGCCGTATTTGTTGATAAGTACCTTATCGCCTACTTTAACATACATTTCTTCAAGTTTACCTTCGTGTACATTGCCGGGACCTGCTGCAATTACTTTTGCAACCTGTGGTTTTTCTTTGCTTGAAGCGGACAAAATAATACCGCTTTGAGTCATTTGTTCGGGTTCTTCCATTTTCAATACAACTCTGTCTGCAAGTGGTTT
>JAVVRS010000132.1:0-1321 GCA_036654595.1 Oscillospiraceae bacterium
AGAGGGTGGGGGACAGGGGACGGGGGACGGGAAAACGAGAGTGTCACGCAAAATATTTTGTGTGACACTCTCGTTTTGTGGGGCTAAAGAAATTGTAAAGGGTTATTTTAAAGTAGCAATAATGGCATCAGCAACACCATTTGCAGTGTGGTAAAGATTATCCGGATTACAGATGTTATCATATTCAATAGGATTACATATAAATCCAAGTTCAATTAAAAGTGAAGGTGCATATGTGTTAAGTGTAACACGATAATTACTGAATTTAGCACCTCGGTTATTTCTACCGGTACTTGATGAAACATTAGTTGCCATATTAGAGGCAAAATTCTTTGCTTCATTTTGGTAATAATATACTTCGATGCCTCTGGCAGAGGAAGCATTTACACCTGTAGCAATACTGTTATAGTGCATTGAAATAAAGAAATCAGCTTTAGCAGCTTCAGAAATGTTCATACGTTCGTCCATAGTCATGGCAGTGTCGGTTTTACGAGGTATGATTACCTTTGCACCAAGGGATTCCAAGCGTTTTGAAGTAGCCAGAACAGCAGCAAGAGTTAAGTCATCTTCAGTAGAAGAAGCACCGCCGGAAACACCTACAGCACCGCTGTCATTACCGCCATGTCCTGCATCAAGTGCAATTGTTATACCTTTAAGAGGTGTTGAATTGTTACCGGATAATGTAGGTTTTTTCTTAAAGTAAAGGATTGTGTCATTATTTTTGTATTCTACGGTATAACCCCAAAGTGAATTGGAAGATTTTTTATCCAGTGTAATTTTTGTTGTTTTGTCACCCGGGGTAACAGTTACGCCACTGAAAATTGAACTGCCATTTACAGAAGCGGAATTAAAGCCGCTTGTATTGTAAAGGGTAAAAGTAATGGCTTCGGGTGTCTGTGTAACTTGATAGTCGGATTGAGCGGTACCTGTAAGAATGAGTTGTTCTCCTCTGCCTTCTTTTTCAAAACGCACATTTGAAACATCATTAAAGCAGTTTGTAATTTTAGGTAAAACCTTTACACATTGCTTTGGTATCCAGCCGGTGCTTATTTTAAATACATCTTCGGTTTGTTGATAAGCATATTCACTCAAGCCTACAACATAGTCGGTTGCACCGAATTTTAAGGTTTCTTTAAAATTTGCATTTGAAGCATTGCTGTCATAAGTAAGTGCAGCGGCTTGATTAACACTTACTACAATATTTTTGTCCTCGGGAGCAACATAAACACGTCCGGCAGAATTTACGGTACTGCTTGCACCGTTATAGTTCATAATATATTGTATTGCACCGAGGTCGGTTACTTTATTATATGCAGGGGCT